>JAHHSH010000016.1 GCA_020025345.1 Oscillospiraceae bacterium
CACCGGCCACGGTCTGGGCGGACATCCGATCATAGGCGTTGAGCAGCTTCAGCGTAGTGGGCAGGTAGTAATTCATAAACTTGCGCACCTGGGGCAGCTTCTCCGGATGCTCCTCCACCAGCGCAAAAATTTTGCCACTGACCTGCTCCAAGCGACGGATCTGTTCACTGATGGTCTCGTCCTCGATGTTGTCATCCAGCCGCTTCATCTCGGCAACTGCCTTCTTGCCATCGGCGATCATCTTGTCCAGTTCCTCGTTGCCGGTACGCACCGGCTCCTCCGGGACCTCTTCCTCAATGGGAGGGCACAGTGCGCCAGCAATCAAATAGGTCACCAGCGAAGCGCCCGCCACCAAGATAAAATGCATCACCTTATGCAGCGGGAACAGCAGCGCATACAGAATCCAGACCGCCGCAGCCGCATACAGCGGTACTGCAGATTTATGCACGATTTTTTTCATTCCTTTGCCTCCCCTTCTCTCAGGTGCAGTGGTTCATATTTGTGCTTATTATACTCTATCTCATTTACGCGGTCAAGAAAAAGCGAGGGACGGAACAAGAACTTTCTCCTGCTCCGTCCTGCGGTTCTATTCATTGTCGGCAAGTCATCATCTCGCCCTATATTTTTCGGAAAAGCGGCATCATCGGCGGATGATACGTCCACCAGACAAAAAGCGTCCCTATGCCCAGCAGCACCAGCGTGCCCACAATCTGCCACAGCAGCCCGTCCGGCTTTCCCACCCACAGCAATCGCCGGCTCACCAGAGTACCGGCTGCCGCCGCCAGCAGGAAAACGGCAATATCCGCCCACAAAAAGTGATCCCCCACCACGCCGGTGTAGGTGTAGTAGAGCACGGGGATCGCCGCCAGTCCTACCAACGCTCCCACCGCCCGGGCAGCAAGGGTAGGGGCATCGGCATTGCGCAGCGCCACGGCCTCCGCAATGCTCCACAGGATCCACGGCACTGCCAGCAGCTTCATATGCTCCCATGTGGACTCGTTGACGGCGGAAAATGCCGCCACCACCGTGTTTTTTCCACTCCATTCATAGGTGAAGTGCAGCAGTGTCCCCACTGCCACGGTGAAAATCCAGCCTATGATCTCCCATTTTGTTTCCTTGCGCTGCACCATACGGATTCTCCTTACTTCTGCAAGTTTTCCTCCATTATGTGCAGGAATTTCCTATTTTATACGTTAATTCAATGGTTGCAAGAGGGCAATATGAGAGGGCATCTCCGCCGTCAGCGCCAAAGCACTCTCCTCATAGCGCCGTACTGACCACTCCGGCAGTGCCTCGATAAAAGGCTCTACGCCGCCGATATTCTCAAAGCCAAAGGTCTCGCTCCGATAGTGCATCGGCACGACCACCCGCGGCTGCAGCTGCCGCACCGTCTCCGCCGCCAGAGCGGCATCGATGGTATAGGTACCGCCTACGGGAAGGAGCAGCACATCGCAATGGCGCAGCGGCGCGGCCTGCTCCTCCGTCAGTCGGTGTCCCAGATCGCCCAGATGTACCACCGTCAGCCCCTCCGCACGGAGGATGTGTACCGTATTCTCACCCCGCAGCGCACCTTCCTTGTCATCGTGGAAGGTTGCCACCGTGTCCACTGTAAAGGGGCACTGTCCGCCAGAGCGCATCGTCACACCCGCCAGATAGTGGTGGTCATAGTGATCGTGGCTGCACAGCACCCGATCTGCCTCGGTGCGAACATCTTTCAAGCCCGGTACGCGGGTAAAGGGATCCAATATCAGCCGATCCCCCTCCGATTCCAACATAAAACAGGCGTGACCCAGCCATGTAAGTCTCATAAAAATTCCTCCTCTGCTGCCTTTAGCCTACTTACTGCAAGCGGAAATATAAGGCTTTCCGCTTAGGAAAAAGCCTCGGCCATTTGCATACGCTAGACAGGGATGTATTTCTCAAAAAGTTTTAGAAGTCTACTTCCATCAATCCTCGATGGACATGAGTGCAGCCTTTGTAGCGTGAATCTGTGTCGTGTCAAAAACAGGAAGATCGGTGTCCTTCTGCTGAATCAAAAGTCCAATTTCAGTGCACCCCAGAATAATCCCCTGTGCTCCGCGCTGCTTCAGGTTATCAATAATATGGAGATATTTTTCCTTGGATTCGGGAAGCACATTGCCCAGGCACAGCTCGTTATAAATGATGTCATTCACAACATTGATGTCATCGCCTTCCGGGATCACCACATCAATACCTGCTTCAATCAGTTTGTTCTTGTAAAACTCCTGTGTCATGGTGTACTTGGTTCCCAGCAGACCAACTCTGGAGATATTATGCTCTTTCAGTGCAGCAGCAGTTGCTTCGGCAATATGAACCAGAGGAACATGGATGCGGGACTGTACCTGAGGGGCCACCTTATGCATGGTATTGGTGCAAATCAAAATAAAATCAGCACCAGCCTTTTCAAGGTTTTCTGCCGCCTGAGCCAGCACTTCTGCGCTCTCATCCCACTGGCCGTTTGCCTGGTAGGCTTCAATCTCCGCAAAGTTTACGCTATACAATAACACTTTGGCAGAGTGCAAGCCGCCCAGTTTTTCTTTCACTACTTCATTTACGATTTGATAATAGGTAACCGTGCTTTCCCAACTCATACCGCCAATTAAGCCAATTGTTTTCATTTATAGTACTCCTTCAATTTTCTTCGGACGCATTTTAGTTTATTATACCATGCTGCAATAGATAAGTCATGAACATAGAACGAATATAAAGCTGTTGGAATAAATTCAGTTTATTGGGCAGTTATATAGAAAGAAACGGAGTGTGTCGACATTTGACACACTCCGTTTTTGGTTTTTGTGTTTCCTAAATTACTTTCTTATCTGCCACAGCCATTGGCTGCCGCTCTTTTTCACATGCGCTTACTTATTCAGGGGTGCGCCGCATTCGGGGCAAAACTTTCCCTCGGACTGAGCACCGCACACGGGGCATGCCGGCGGCTCCTCTTCAACGATCTCAGCCTCTTCCTCTGCAGCCTCAGCGTCCTTGGCAGCCTTGATGGCTTCCAGCTCGGCAATGCGGGCCTTGGATGCGTTGACAGCAGCCAGTACATCCTTCACGGCATCGGGCACATCGCCCTCATACTCGGAGACAAACCACTCACCGATAGCCTTATAGTTCTTTTCCATTTCACGCTGCTCGCTCATGATCTCCACGCTGATCTTTGCGCTGTCAGCGGCATCCTTTGCCTTCTCGGAGACGATCTCGGCAGCATCCTTTGCTTTTTCAGAAACGATCTCAGCGGCGTCCTTTGCCTTCTCAGCCACAACACCGGCTACGTCCTTTGCCTTCTTGCCCAGTTCATCGAAAAATGCCATAGTATTGCTCCTTTCCTTTATCAAAAAAACGTACAAATCCATCTTTAGGGTGTAGTATACCCTATTTTACCCGTCTATGCAAGCATTAATGCTCGATCCAATCTTCGGCACGCCCCACCGCTCTTTTCCAAAGGCGGTAATCCCGGTCGCAGTCCATCTGCACCCGCTGCGGCAGGAACACCCGCTGGCTGTACCGCAGGGATTCCAGCTCCTCCAGGCTGCTCCACATACCACAGCTCAGGCCCGCCAGTGCTGCGGCACCGAAAGCCGTTGTTTCCACCATATGGGGACGATCCACCGGAATGCGCACCAGATCGGCCTGCAGCTGCAAAAGAAGGTCGCTGACACTGCAGCCGCCGTCCACACGCAATTCCGTAATATCGCATCCGGCATCCTGCCGCATGGCCATCAGCAGATCCGTGACCTGATAGGCGATACTCTCCAGCACGGCCCGGGCGATATGTGCCCGTCCGGTACCGCGGGTAATGCCCAGAATTGCGCCGCGGGCGTACATATCCCAATAAGGTGCACCCAAGCCCGTAAAGGCCGGCACAACCACCACGCCGCCGCTGTCGGGCACGGTTCCCGCCAGTTGGTCGCAAGCCGCCGCAGAGTCCACCATCTTCATCTCGTCCCGCAGCCACTGGATGGTACTGCCGCCGTTAAAGACGCTGCCCTCCAAGGCATAAACCGTCTCGCCGCCTACGTTCCACGCCACCGAACTCACCAGTCCGGCACGGGAGCGCACCGGCGCATGACCCACATTCATCAGCGTAAAGCAGCCGGTACCATATGTATTTTTAGCCTGCCCTGCCCGGAAGCAGCCCTGTCCGAAGAGTGCCGATTGTTGATCGCCGGCAGAGCCGCACACCGGCACACCCGCCAACCGTTCCAATCCGGGGATGCCGGGCTTGACATAACCGTAGACCTGACTATTTCCCACCGGCTGGGGCAAAATACACATAGGAATGTCCAGCATCCGGCACAGCTCCTCATCCCAGCACAGGCGATGGATGTCAAAGAGCATGGTGCGGCTGGCGTTGGTATAGTCCGTAATATGGGCACCGGTGAGCTTCCAGATCAGCCACGTCTCCACCGTGCCAAAGAGGAGTTCTCCCTTCTCTGCCCGCGCCCGCACGCCGGGGATATTGTCCATGATCCAGCGGATCTTGGTCGCAGAGAAATAGGCATCGATCAAAAGGCCGGTGGTGGTCTGGATGCGCTCGGACAGATTTTGCCGTTTCAGCTCCTCACACAGCCCCGCTGTGCGGCGGCATTGCCATACAATGGCATTATAGACCGGCTCGCCCGTCTTTTTATCCCAGATGATCGTCGTCTCACGCTGGTTGGTCACACCAACGCCCAATATTTTGGCGTCCGGAATGGCAGCAATGGCCTTTTCCGCCGCCTGCCGCTCCGTCTCCCAGATCTCCATGGGATCGTGCTCTACCCAGCCTTCCTGCGGATAGTACTGTGGAAAAGGATACTGCCCCATAGAGGCAATATTTCCTGTATGATCAAAAAGGATGGCGCGGGAACTGGTGGTCCCTTGATCCAGCGCAAGGATATAATTTCCCATAGTGGTTCTCCTCTTTTCTTTTTCCGCATCTCATGTTATAGTGGAGTTGAACAAATTTTGCAGTATATGCTGCAGCTTTCCCGGTCATTATACCACAGAAAGGACAGTTTGACTATGACAAATCACATGGATTTTGCTTTTCCCTCCTCTGATGGCAAAACCGATCTCCACGGATGTGCGTGGGCCCCTGCCGACGGCGAACCCCGCGCCATTTTGCAGATTGCCCATGGCGTAGCGGAACACATCGCCCGCTATGACGATTTTGCCCGCTTTTTGGTAGAGCACGGCTTTGCCGTAGTGGGACACGACCATCTGGGCCACGGAAGGTCTCTGCCGGAGGGCGGCACACCCGTCTATTTTGCGGACAAGGACGGCTGGAGCCACGCTGTGGATGATATTGCCCTCCTGCAATCACGCATCCGCCGGGATGCACCGGACATCCCCCTCTTCCTTATGGGGCACAGCATGGGCTCCTTCCTCAGCCGCAGCTTTCTCATCCGTTACCCCCGTCGGCTCAAGGGCGCGATTCTCATGGGCACCGGCTGGCAAAGCGGCGCTATGATTCAGGGCGGTTTGACCGTCGCCGGTGTCGCCGCCATGAAAAACGGCCGCCGCAGCACCAGCAAGCTGGTGAATGATCTTGCCTTCGGCGGATACAACAAGGCCTTTGCGCCCAACCGCACCAACTCTGACTGGCTCTCTGCTGACAGCTCCAACGTGGATTGCTACCTTGCCGACCCCCTGTGCGGGCAGGATGCCACGGTGGGCCTCTTTCAGGATATGCTGCATGGCATCCGCTTTAATCAACAGAGCAAGAATTTGCAGCGCATGGATCCGAATATGCCCGTTCTCTTTGTCTCCGGCGATCAAGATCCGGTAGGCGGCATGGGCAAAGGCGTGCTGCACAGCCGGGACGCCTTCCGTAAGGCGGGCGTGAAGGACGTAGAGTGCATCCTCTACCCCGGTCTCCGTCACGAGATTCTCAACGAACAGTCGCATCAGGAGAAGGTCTATAACGATATCCTCCGCTGGTTGGAGAGCCATCTGTAAGCCGTAAAAAAGCTCCTTTATGAGGAGCTTTTTTCATACGTTTTTCTCTACTTGCTGTTTCTCTCCCCGCCGGTTTACCCCTTCTGCAGGGCGCGCAGCAGCACCGGTACGCTCATCCAGTCCACATCGCCGCCCCACCACAGCACACGGCAGGAAAAAACAGCATCCACCGTCGAGAGAAGCAGCAGCGCATAGGTGATACCGGGCGGCGCATTCTGCGCCAGTACCTCGACCCAAGGCTGGATGGCATATATTGCCGCCACCACAAGTCCTCCCCACACGAGGGAAAACGAAAGACACACCCGCCCCCCGATGTGGAATTTCGTGTCGGTGTAGTCCCAAAATTTCACACCCAATGCCTTTTCATAAAAGACATGGGTGGCAAACTCCACCGCCGTCACCGTCAAACCGCCGAAGAACCATGCCCGCGCCGCCGTATGCACCATCCACGTTGTCAGAGAGACCACTGCCGCCATGGCGAGCCCATACACCGGGCACAACGGCAGCAGCAAACGGCATTTGCGCACGCGGTGCGGGCTTTTTGTGGCGGCGGCAAACAGTTTTTCCAACAGGTATCCCAAGAAACTATAGACCATGAATGACCAAAATAAAACCATGCACTTCCTCCTTCCCTCTCAGTTTGACCCGCGTCATGGTCATTCATGCAGTTGTCAAGCGACGTCTTTTCTGCTACACTTGAGAAAAAAGGAGGGGTCCGCATGAATGAATGGGAAGCGCTGCAAGCGCAGTGTGAAAGCTGCCGTGCCTGCGCTCTTTGTGAGAGCCGCACCCATGTGGTGTTCGGCATGGGTGATCCGCACGCAGAGGTACTTTTTGTCGGTGAGGCGCCGGGCGCCAACGAGGATGAACAGGGAAAACCCTTTGTAGGTCGGGCAGGTCAGCTGCTGGACGATATGCTGACCATGATCGGCCTGCACCGCGACCGTATCTATATCACCAACAGCATCAAATGCCGGCCGCCCCAGAATCGGGACCCGCTGAACACGGAGAAGGACGCCTGCGCGGGGTATCTCCACCGGCAGTTGGAGATGATGCAGCCGAAAATCATTGTCTGCCTTGGGCGCATCAGCGCGGCAGAGATGATCAAGCCGGATTTTAAGATCACCCGTGAGCACGGGCAATTCTTTGAAAAGGACGGTCGGCTGATGACCGCCATCTATCACCCGGCGGCGCTGCTGCGTGACCCCAGTAAGAAGCCGGAAACCTTTGTGGATCTCAAGCGCCTGCAGGCCAAGATCCGCGAGATCTGTCCCAACACCAAGCTGGATTTTTAAGGAGGTTGTCCGATGAGATTCTGGTACTATATGTTCTCCGTTTCCCTGCTGATTCCCATTTTAATGATCCTTATGGGTGCCTGGCTTTACAAGCATCCTCCGAAAAAAATCAACGGTCTCTATGGCTATCGAACCAAACGTTCCATGAAAAATCAGGACACCTGGATCTATGCCCAGCGCTTTTCCGGCCGGCTGTATTTCCGTCTCGGCCTCGGGCTGCTGCCGCTGTCCGCCGTTGCCATGCTCTTCTCGATGAAAAGCACCACCGCCACCATCAGCCGTCACGCCACGATCCTGTCCGTGGTGCAGATGGTCATCCTGCTGCTCCCCATTTTCTTCACCGAGCGCGCTTTGCGTAAAACCTTTGACGATGACGGAAGACGTCTTTGAATCCGAAAAAATTCCTGTACCTAAGTACAGGAATTTTTTTATTGCTCTTTTTTGTACTGGATCCGCTCAATGAGCCGCACCGTGGTATTGCACACATTGGTATAGCTATGGGGCAAATAACCGGGAAAGGTCAGACTGTCCCGATTTTCCAAGGTAAAATTTTCCTCCCCGCAGCAGATCTCCACCGTACCGGAGAGCACCGTGATATAGACCCGGGAGTTGGGAATCTTGTCCTCGGCCTGGTAGACCCCGGTCAGGAAAATATTCATGTAGCGGCTTTCGCTGCCACTGTCCTCCACATAGGGAAAGAGATCATAGCAAATCACCTTGCCGCCATCCAGTCTTTTCCCCAACGAATCCACACCGCGGTAGAAAAGTACCGGATCCTCCTCCCGATTGGCAATCAGCTGCTCCAACGGCACATGGAGGCCGTCGGCAATTTTGGCAAGGACCGTGATGGTGGGATTCACAGCTCCACGCTCGATTTGACCAAGCATACTCTTGGAAACGCCGGTCAATGCCGCCGCCCGCTCAATGCTCAATTTCTGCCCCTTCCGGATCCGCTGAATATTATGTGCCACCGCCTGGTGAATCTCCACACGCGCCCCTTCTCTCTAATATATTGTTTCTTTTTTTCTATATAATATATTTTATTGCCCCTCGTGTCAAGTGTTTGCGCTATTCCTTCCGAAAAAAAGAAAGAGAACAGGCAGGAGAGAACTCCCATAGGTGCAAAGTGAACCGGAGGTAAGTCCGGTGCAGAAAAAGATGATATAGATGGTTTTAACAGGAATGACCTCTTCTATAAAATAATGTGCTTAACTATCTTTTTTCTCTATTCTTCTGTAGAACTTCCTATTAAACCACCAACTCTCTTAACAGGCGGTTGCCAAAGGAATGTCTAAAAACTATAATGTGGACAGGAGGCGAAAAAATGTACGAACTTGATAAAGCAAAATTCGGAGCGTTTGTGGCCCAGCTCCGTAAGGAAATAGGGTATACACAGAAGGATCTGGCAGAGCAACTTCTGATTTCTGATAAAGCTGTCAGCAAATGGGAAACGGGAACAACCATTCCCGATACAGCTCTGCTGATTCCTCTTGCGGATCTTCTTGGCGTCACAGTAACGGAGCTGCTCACCGGGGAACGCATGGAAAAGCAGGCAATGCCGCCGGAAAAGGTTGAGAATATCGTAAAAACAGTCATCACCTACACCGAAGCTGCTCCCGCGCGAGCATGGCAGAAAAAAAGCTTTTGGGGCGCTGCATTTGTATTTGCCTGTTTGGCAGATGTGGTATTTCTGTTTCTTCTATGGCAAAGAGGTCATCTGACGGAAGCTGTTATCACCAACGCAGCACTCACGACACTGTTTGGTGCCTATTTCTGCTTCTTCGTACAGCTGAAGCTTCCCGCTTATTATGACCAAAACAAAATTTCAGGTGTCCATGACGGGGCGATCCGAATGAATATTCCCGGTCTCCATTTCAATAACAGCAACTGGCCGCATATCGTCAAAACCGGTCGATTGGCTATACTTGCAAGTATGGTAGTTTTCCCGCTTTTATCTATCGTTTTGGGGCAGCTCGTCCCGAAACTGTGGTTTGCTTCCGAGAAGATGGTCCTGCTGGTTATGATGCTGGGTGGACTATTTATTCCTATGTACATTGTCGGAAAAAAATATGAATAAGTAAGAAGCTGCTCATCGAACATTTGATTCGCTGGGCAGCTTTGCTTTGCGGGGGCTCGCTTTGAGAGAACAAGCAGAGCGCCTGTCCGTCGTTGTCGGTCTTGGTACGGGAGATCCAGCAGGTTTGCGCGCAGAAGCCCACACCCACATTCTTCCCCAGTAGAAACACGAAACCACCTAACAGAAAAAAGGCGGCTGTGCCGCAGCACAACCGCCCTCCTACAGGAACAAATCTTAATTTTGATAGGGGTTCACAAAATATCCCTATGGAACGCCGCTAAGCTGTCCGCCTTCTTTTCATTTCCTTGCTAACCGTTAGGCGCGCTTCCACTTGGCGCCGCCGGCCACATCGGTGATCTCGATGCCCTGAGCCTTCAGCTCGTCGCGGATACGATCCGCCTCGGCAAAGTTCTTTGCCTTCTTGGCGTCGGCACGGGCACGGATCAGTGCCTCCACCTCTGCGTTCTCCTCGCCGTCCTCGGAGATGACGGTGAAGCCCGCAGCGGGAGCAGCAGCCTGTGCGGCCTGCTTGGCACGGAGCTCGGCAGCCTTCTTCAGAAGATCCAGCCCCAGCACTGCATCGAAGCTGTCGATCAGTGCCAGCTTAGTCACGTCATCAGTCTTGGCCTTCAGCACATCATAGAGGGCCGTGATACCCATGGAGGTGTTGAGGTCGTTGTCCATGCCCTTCATGAACTTGGCCTTGTACTCGTCGAACGCCGCCTGATCCACTGCAGTATCGCCGGGCTTCAAAGCAACGATCTTAGCAATCAGCTTCTGGTAGGCCACCACGGCATTATCCAGATTCTCCCAAGTGAACACAAGGCTCTTGCGGTAGTGACTCTGCAGGCAGAAGAAACGGTAGGACAGAGGATCATAGCCCTTCTCCTCCAGCAAAGAGACCGTCAAGAACTCGCCCTTGGACTTGGACATCTTGCCGTCATTGGTGTTCAGATGCAGCACATGGACCCACCAGTTGCACCACTTGTGGCCCAGATAGCTCTCGGACTGGGCGATCTCGTTGGTGTGGTGCGGGAAGGCATTGTCGATGCCGCCGCAGTGGATATCCAGATCCTCGCCCAGATGCTTCATGGAGATACCGGAGCACTCAATGTGCCAGCCGGGATAGCCCACGCCCCAGGGGGAGTCCCATTTCAGTGCCTGATCCTCGAACTTGGACTTGGTGAACCACAGCACAAAGTCGTTCTTATTGCGCTTGTTGGGATCCTCCTCCACGCCCTCACGGACGCCGACTGCCAGATCCTCCTCCTTGTGCTCGTTGAACACATAGTAACGCTCCAACTTAGAAGTATCAAAATACACGTTGCCACCGGCCTCATAAGCATAGCCCGTATCCATCAAGCGGGAAATGATCTTGATATACTCATCAATGCAATGGGTGGCAGGTTCCACCACGTCGGGGCGCTTGATGTTCAGCTTGCGGCAATCCTCGAAGAATGCGTCCGTATAATACTGGGCGATCTCCATCACCGTCTTATGCTCACGGCGGGCGCCCTTGAGCATCTTATCCTCGCCCTCGTCGGCATCGGAGGTCAGATGGCCCACGTCGGTGATATTCATAACGCGCTTTACGTTATAGCCCACAAAGCGCAGGTACTTTTCCAGCACGTCTTCCATGATATAGGAGCGCAGGTTGCCGATATGGGCAAAGTGGTACACCGTGGGGCCGCAGGTGTACATCTTCACGATGTCGGGATGATTGGGGACAAATTCCGCCTTTTTATGGGTCGCTGAATTGTAGAGATACATAGTTTTTTCTCCTTTATTTTCATCTATACTTTGATTTACTAATAAAAAACGCCTCCCATGCCCAAAAAGGCATGAGAGGCGACAATTACAAAATCGCGGTTCCACTCTCGTTTATCACTTGTGGCGCTGGCCATAACGCAGGCCATACGGAGGGCATCTACATCCCCCGCGCTCCCGGACGCACTTTCCGCTCCCCCTTGGCAGGCCTGCTTACAGCCGGTGACAGGCCCTCTCTGTGTCAAGTGATGGTGCATACTCTTTCCGATCATCACGCTATTCAATTTAAAATTATTATACCTGCATGGCACGGTGCTGTCAAGTCAGCGGTGATATTTTCATCGGCGGGTTTTGGCGATCCAGAGGCCGCCCATCACCTCGGTCAACTGTTTGGGGGATAGCCCCACAGACTGCTACCAACCAACAATTGCCTCTGTGCAATGATCCGTTGCAGGGATAAAAAAGGCAGGAGGTTCCCCTCCTGCCTCTTCTTCACTTTACATCCTTGAACACATCGGCATTCTTGGCGAAATACTCCGCGCCGGAATAAACCGTGGTCACCAAGATCACACCTTGGCACACCAGATTCAGCCAATCGGGAATACCGAACAGCATCAGGCAGATGCACACCATGGTGCTGGCAGTCTTTACCTTGCCGGACCATCCGGCGGCAATGACACGGCCCTTTTCCACGGCGACCATACGCATACCGGACACGGCAAATTCACGCAGCAGCACCGTGGCCAGCACCCAGGCAGCCATCTGCCCCTGCTGGACGAACCAGCACAAAGCCGCCATCACCAGGCACTTGTCGGCCAGAGGGTCCATGAACTTACCGAAGTCGGACACCTGATTATAGTGGCGGGCAATATAGCCGTCCAGCAAATCCGTTAGGCAGGCGATCACATAGACCGCCAGAGCCACATAGCCGCTGCCCGGAAAGCCCCAGTACAGGATAATCAGAAACGCGGGAATCATCAGCACCCGCAAAATCGTCAGTTTATTGGCAGTTGTCATTCTTGTTCCTCCCAAAGTTCGCCGGTCAGTTCACCGTCCATGCTGCCGGTGATACGCACCGGCACAAATTCGCCTTCTTCTACCTTACGCTCTGCGGTAAAGTAGATATGTCCATCAATGTCGGGGGATTCCGCCCAGCTGCGTCCACGATAGCTCATGGACTGGCTGTCCCAGCCCTCGCACAGCACCTCGGTCACATCGCCCATGCGGCTCTCGTTGAAATCGTCCATGATGCGGGACTGGACATCCACCACCAGCTCAGCGCGGCGCTCCGCCTCGGCAGTGTCCACCCGGTTGGTCATGCGCTCGGCTGCCGTGCCCTCCTCCGGGGAGTAGGGGAACACACCGGCACGCTCAATGCGTACCACCTGCAAAAATTCACACAGTTCCTCAAATGCCGCCTCGTCCTCATAGGGAAGGCCGGTGATAAGGCTGGTGCGCAGCACCAGATGTGGGATCTTGGCGCGCAGCTTCTCAAAGAGCTCCAGCAGCTCCGCCTTAGTGTTGTGGCGGCGCATAGCTTTGAGAATCTGGTCATTGCAGTGCTGAATAGGCATGTCAATGTACTTGAGAATTTTGGGTTCGGCTGCGATGGTGTCAATCAGTTCATCGTCGATGGCATCGGGGTAGAGATAGTGCAGACGCACCCAGTGGAAGTCCATCTTGCACAGCTCCCGCAGCAGCGTAGAGAGCATCTTCTTGCCGTCGTAGAGATCCATGCCGTAGCGGGTGATATCCTGCGCGATGACGATAATCTCCTTCACACCGTTCTCGGCCATCTGCCGTGCCTCCGCCAGCACATCCTCCAGCTTACGGCTGCGGTAGCGGCCGCGGAGCTTGGGGATAATGCAGTAGGCGCAGCGGTTGTCGCAGCCCTCGGCAATACGCAAAAAGGCATAGTAACTGGGAGTAGTCAAAATCCGGTCGAACTCGTCCACAGCGGCGTGGATGTCTCCGAAGCGGCGGGGCTTTCCGCCGCCCACCACCTCGCGCAGGGCAGAGACGATCTCACCGTAGCTGCCGGTGCCCATGACGCCGTCCACTTCCGGCAGATCCTCCATGATCTCCTCTTTATAGCGCTGGCTCAGGCATCCAGTAACCAGAATCTTGCCCACCTGTCCCGCCTTTTTCAGTTCTGCCACGGCCAGAATATTGTCAATGGCCTCTTCCTTGGCGCTGTCGATGAAGCCACAGGTGTTGATGACCACCACATCCGCGCCTTCCGGCTGGGGCAGCAGTTCAAAACCCGCCTGACGACATAGTGCCATCATCTGCTCAGTGTTCACCGTATTTTTGGCACAGCCAAGAGAAATAAATGAAACTTTCACTCGTATATCCTCACAATCTTATATCCTTATATCAATCCTCCGGCAGCTCCTCGCCGCCGATAAAATGCTCCAGTACAGGCCGGATCTCCTGCCAGACAAAACCACGGCGCTGCAGCATAGCTGCCAGCTTCCGCCCCTCGTCCCGGTCGGGCACACGTCCCTTGAGTCGGCTGCGCAGCACATGGGCAATCGTCTCTTCCGGTGGCGGCAGCTCTTCCAGTGCCTCGTCCCACAGTGCCCGGTCGATTCCACGGCGCTGCAGCTCCTGCCGCACACGCATGACACCATAACCGTTGTGTCCATAGTGACGCACGATGGCAGAAGCATAGGCCTCGTCATTCACCGCACCCAGTTCCTCCAGCCAGTCCACCGTGTCTGCGGCCTCCGCATCGGTAGCACCACGGCGCTGCAGCCGGTTCGTCAGTTCTTTTTTTGAGAGCATCCGGGCCGAAGCCAGCTGCGCTCCACGGGATCGCAGCTGATAGCGCCGGGAGACTTCCCTTAATTCTACCACAGTTTCCTCGGATAAGTCCATACCTGTCTGCAAGCCAAAGCGCAGGAGCGCTTCCCCGGTGATCCGCAAGAGCTCGCCGCCCTCCAGATACACCAGGATTCGCTCCTGCTTATGCTTTGAATTCTCTATTTTCTCAATCCGCATCGTCGAAATCATCAGCGGAAACGTCCACGGCACGGCCGGCCGCCTTGGCGGCAATGCGGGACTGGTTGCTCATGAGCTTATGGAAATCCTTGCGGATGGCTGCCTCAATGCGGTCGGCCTCATCGGGGTGGTCCTTGAAATACTGCTTGGCAGCATCGCGGCCCTGCCCCAGACGCACCTCGCCCATGCTGAACCAAGAGCCGCTCTTCTGGATCAGATCCAGCTTGACGCCCAGATCCAACAGCTCACCGTAGCGGGAGATGCCCTCGCCGTACATGATGTCGAACTCCGCCTCGCGGAAGGGAGGCGCCACCTTGTTCTTAACCACCTTGGCGCGGGTGCGGTTGCCGATGATCTCGCCGCCGTTCTTCAGCGCCTCGATGCGGCGCACATCAATACGTACGGAGGAGTAGAACTTCAGTGCGCGGCCGCCGGTAGTGACCTCGGGGTTGCCGTACATCACGCCCACCTTTTCACGCAGCTGGTTGATGAACACCACAATGCAGTTGGTCTTATTGATGACGCCGGTGAGCTTACGCAGCGCCTGACTCATCAAGCGGGCATGGAGTCCCACAAAGCTGTCGCCCATCTCGCCCTCGATCTCGGCGCGGGGAACCAGAGCTGCCACGGAGTCCACAACCACCACGTCCAGTGCGCCGCTGCGCACCAGCGCCTCGGTGATCTCCAGTGCCTGCTCGCCGGTATCCGGCTGAGAGATCAACAGATCCTCGATCCGCACGCCCAGCGCCCGGGCATAGGTGGGGTCCAGTGCGTGCTCGGCGTCCACGAAGGCCACCTCGCCGCCCATCTTCTGCGCCTGCGCCAAAATGTGGAGGGCCAGCGTGGTTTTACCGGAGGACTCAGGGCCATAGATCTCGATAATACGACCCCGGGGCACACCGCCGATTCCCAGCGCCAGATCCAATGCCAGAGAACCGGTGGGAATGGCCTCCACGTTCATCTGTGCATCCTCGCCGTAGCGCATAATAGAGCCCTTGCCGTACATTTTCTCAATCTGCTGCATAGCCGTATCCAGTGCCCGCTTCTTATCCGCCGCGGCTACCGGAGCTGCAGATGCAACTGTTTCTTTCTTCGATGCCATAGGATGTTCCTCCTTATCAAACGCCGCCCAAGTCGGCCTTATCGTTCTTGTTATGCTTAGTATAGCAGAGTTTCTGTCCCAATAGTCGGACAGTTAAATGTGGTCATACAAAATACCTGTCACCACGCGGGGGATACCCGCCGGATCAGGGCGCACCTCGATATCACCGAAGCCCACAGAACGCATGATTCGCAGCACGTCGTCCGCCTGTCCGATGCCCACCTCAAAAAGGAGGCGTGTGCCGGGGTGCATGACACTGCGCCAATCGTTGCAGATCGCCCGGTAGAAGTCCAGTCCATCCTGACCGCCATCGAGCGCCATATGGGGCTCGTAGTCCTTCACCGACACGTCCAACCCATCAATATCATCGTGGGGAATGTAGGGCGGGTTGGAGACAACACAGTCAAATTCGCCCAGCCGGGGTGGCGGCCCTGCCATCACGTCCATAGCCAACGGCACTACCTGTCCGGAAAGTCCATTGCGCCGGATATTCTGTCGGCAGATGCGCAGCGCGCCCTCCGACAGCTCGCCCAGCACCACGCGGGCATTATGGGACTGCGCCGCTACAGCCAGACCAACGCAGCCACTGCCGGCGCACAGATCCAGCACGCGGCATTCACTCTGTTTTTTCACAAAGTTGATTGCCTCCTCCGCCAGTACCTCGGTGTCCGGCCGGGGGATCAGCACATGCTCGGAGATGTCCAGCGGCAGGCCGTAAAACTCCCACTCGCCAATTAGATAGGCCACCGGTTCGCCGGCCAGATGCCGCTGCACCAGCGACGCCACCTGTTCCTCGGCCTCCTTGGGCACATAGAGCTGTCCGTCACGAACCAATTCCTGCCGCGTCTTGCCTACGCCGTAGCACACCAGTTCCCGGGCCTCCAAAGTAGCAGCCTCCACACCGGCAGCACGCAAACGCTGGCGCACATCCATATACAAATTGTTATATGTAATAGCCATTACTACGCTCCGTTGTCATTTTTAGTCGTTTTGTCGTTTATCATCACCATTTGTCGTCGCCCTGGTGATCGGGCAGCACCAGCTTCACAGCCTCGATGGCCACCTCGATCATGGAGTCATCCGGCTCGTTAGTGGTAAAATTCTGCATCCACAATCCCGGTTTAGAGAGCAGGCGCGTCAACCAATTGTCATGGCCGCCCACATAGCGGTTAAATTCATAGGTAACGCCCACCACAGGGATCAGCAGCAGCAGGTGTACCAGCATACGCACCAGCGCATTACCGCCGTCTACAAAACTGAAAACCACGCTGCTGAAGAGGATGGACACCACGATTACCACAAAGAGGAAACTGGTGCCGCAGCGGGGATGATGCAGCGGCTGGGGCCGCACATTTTCCACCGTCAGTTCCAGCCCGGCCTCATAGCAGAAAATGGTCTTGTGCTCAGCACCGTGATAGCAGAAAACACGGCGGATATCCTTCTGTTTGGAGCAGAAGATAAGATAGCAAAGGAAAATGATCACCTTTACCACACCCTCAATGAGGTTGATGAGGGCCACGTTCTCGATCCAGTGACTCACCAGCCCCGCCACCAGCGACGGCAGCAGCAAGAAGAGTCCCAATGACATGGCGACAGCCGTGATCACCGCCACCCACACCAGCACCGATTGCAGCTTTTCCGCCGACACATGTGCCTCCAGCCAGCGGTCAAACTTGGACGGCTGTGCCGCCTCGTCGTCGGGGAAATAGTCCGCCGAGAACATCAGCGCCCGAACGCCATTGACCATAGAACTAAGGAAATTGACGGTACCGCGGATCAGCGGCCACCCCAAAAACGGATACTTATCTTTAATGAGGTGCAGCTCCTCCACTTTTTTCACAAGCCCCTCCTCTGTGCGAACCACGATTGCCTGCCGCTGTGGTCCGCGCATGAGGATACCCTCGATCAGCGCCTGTCCGCCGATAGACGTACGGAAAGCGCACCTCTGTTCCTTTTTTTCCATAGATATTAAGAATCCTTTCTAACTAAAAGCATACCACAGCGCCGCCGAAAATGCAACACTTGTTCGATTGTTTCCCGATCTTATTCATGCTCTGCAATCGGCAGTGCAATGGTAACCAGTGCGCCACCGCCCTCTGCGTTGGCGATCGTCAGCGTACCGCCATGGCGCTCTATGATCTCATCGCAAACCGCAAGACCGATACCACTGCCGCGCGCCTTGGAGGAACCCTTATAGAACTTCTGCTTGATGAAAGGCAGCTCCGCCTCGGGAATTCCGGGGCCGTAGTCCCGAATGGTAATGTGGTACTCGTCCTCTACTTTGCGCATCGTCACCACGATCCGTTTACCGGAACCGCCGTGCTTGGCAGCGTTATCCAAGAGGTTACAGAGCACCTGCTTGATGCGTTCGCTGTCACCGCTGATGGGTTCGGTATAGATCTCACCGCCGTCATCGTACTCCAAGGCGATGCCGTCCTGCCGGAAAAGCTGGTGATAGGTGTAAACAGCGTCCTCCAGCTCCGCCTGCAGATCCATAGGCTCCACCTGCAGCGTAAAGCGTCCATCCTGCATCTTGGAGAACTCCAGCAGTTCCTCCACCATATTGGTGAGGCGCCGTGCCTCTTTGACAATGATGGACACGCCGCGGCGCAGCTGCTCGGTGTCCATCTCGTCCTCCAGCAGTGTCTCGCCCCAGCCATTGATGGCAGTCAGCGGCGTGCGCAGCTCATGGGACACGGAGGAGATGAACTCCGTCTGCATTTTTTCGCTCTGCCCGATTTTCAACGACATATCATTGATATTGCTTACCAGTTCTCCCATCTCATCGTGATAGGGGTTGGGGATCTGGACGCCGTAGCTGCCGCCGGAAATCTTTTTAGCGGCCTCCGTCACGGCGGCCACAGGAGCCACCACGCTGTTGATAAAGAGCAGGCTGGAGAGGGTCAGCAGCACGCAAATCACTGCCGTAGCACCCACGATGGCCCACACCGCCAAAGCGACCTCGCGATCCAGCTGGCGGGCGGATGTAACATAACGCATCAAGCCCACCAGATTGCCGTTGAACTGGAGCGGTGCGCAGGCCGTGAGGATCTGCTCCCCCGTGTGGGGATCCTTCCCTCTGAACACCTCTATTTCCCCGCTCTGCAGTGCCCGCTCCACCTCCGGTGTCTGCGGCGCCGTACCGGCCAGCAACCCGCGGGTAGACATTTCAATGCGTCCGTAGGGGTTGATAAACTGCAGCTCAATCCGGTCGGCATCGTCGAAGGTCGCAGCATAAAGGCTGGCGTTGCGATAATATTCACTATAACTCTTCATGCTGTAGGTGTTGAAATAGTCACCTCCTGCCGACGCCTGTGCTTTCAGGCTGGCAAGGGCGCTATTATAGTAGAGACTGCCGATCCCCATCGCGCAAAAAGCGGCAATCAGCACTAAAATCAACACCACGGGCCCCACGCTGTTCATCATCCAGCGCTTGCGCAGGCCGCGTATCTTCAGACGCTGCTTCACTCCCGACTCCTTTTCCCTCACAAATTCCAAGTTTCTTAAAAGCCCCACTTATAGCCGTAGCCCCATACCGTCGTTATATAGGTGGGGTTGGTGGGGTTATCCTCAATCTTCAGACGCAGGCGGCGGATATTCACATCCACGATCTTCAACTCACCGAAGTAATCCCGCCCCCACACCAGATCCAAAATTTCCTCGCGGGAGAGAGCCTTGCCGGGATTCTCCATAAACATCCGCATGATGGAATATTCCATTTGGGTGAGCTTAATACGCTGCCCATTCTTCTCCAGCGTGCGGTTACGGGTATTGAGCAGGAAGGGATCCTGCCGCAGCTCGCCCGATGTCTCCTCTGCTGCTCCGCCGCTGCGGCGCATCAGCGCATCCACGCGAGCCGTCAGTTCTGCCGGAGAGAAAGGCTTGGTCACATAGTCGTCCGCACCGGTCATCAAGCCGGTCACCTTATCCATCTCCTGAGAGCGGGCCGTCAGCATAATAATACCGATTTTCGTATTGGTGGCACGGATACGTCTGCACACTTCAAATCCGTCGATACCGGGCAGCATAATGTCCAGCAGCGCAACACGCACATCCCTGTGCTCCTGCAGCTTCTCCAGTGCCTCTTCCCCGGTCTCCGCCTCTACCACTTCATAGCCTGCACGGCGCAGGTTGATAACAATAAAACTACGGATGCTGGATTCATCCTCTAATACCAGAACCTTTTTCATCTCTTATATCCTTTCCGCCCTGCAGCTGCATCAAGCCATCCAGGACTTTACGATCAGATTGAATTCACTACGCAGCAGCTCCTCATCCACGCCCCAGGCAGCGGCGCCTTCCAACAGTTCGCCGGCATAGACCGTGACCATCTGCCGCTTAAGCACCACGCGATTCCCTCGCAGTGCCTTATTCTCTCTATTCTCGCCGGTGATCGCATAAATGGCCAGTACCGGCTTGCCGTCCAGTTCCATAACGACCCGATTCTCATTGAGGTCACTTTCGGTCATGGAGGTGGTCAGATGCCCCTCCCACTCCTGGGGGATATTGAAGTACCAACCCGAAGTGAGGCTGTGGTATGTGGTCGCCACTGTTTTTTCCTTTCCGCTGCTGCTATAGGACATCCAGTGGACGATCCCGTCGTTCTTCTTATCCGAACCGCTCTCTTCCACCGGTGCCGGTATCTCCACATGTCCATCGCCGTTGATGTCCTGCGGATTCAACTGCCGGAACGGGAACACGATCTTGGACAGGCCTGTATTCCCGCCGAGCGCCGCATTGCTCAAGGTCCCGTTGCTCTGGCTGACCAGAATATCTGTCACCGCCATGCCCTGTTCATTGACACCTGTTACATACACGGCCACATTGCCGCTCTCTGTCTGGCCTTGGACAATGCTGCCTCTGTTCAGATCCGCCATGGTGCTGGACAGACCGCAGCGATAGGCCAGTTCCATGGTATCCTTATGCCAGCCATAGAACTCCGCCACACTGATGCCGTCCACATTCGCGCGGAACACCAGCAGACTGGGGATCCCGTTGCCGTCCATATCCTGAATGCTGTAGCGTGTATAGCCGCTCTTGACCAGAAGCGTCGGCTCCGGGCCCACGGAGTAGACGGCCACCGTCTGCACATCCGCACTGATCTTCCAGCCCACCACCAGATCCAGCTGTCTGTCATCATTCATATCCTCGTAGTCAATGCGATCCACGGCAGTACCACTGCTCTCGATGGTGCACAGCAGAGAATAGACCTCCTCCTGTTCGGAAAAGACCATGATCTTCAAAGGCTTTTCATCATTGGGCTTGCGGAAGAACGCAATTGCCTCCGCCTTTCCGTCGCCGTCAAGATCCTCCATCTGCACGGACTGGATATTCTGTCCGCCGGTAGGCGAAGCGTATTCATATCCCTCAGCGATCAGCTGTTCGGTAATCTGTAAAAGGCCGGTATACTCAATAGGCGGCTGGGGCAGTGTGAACAGATCCTCCACGGTGGAGCTGGAAACACAGCCTGCACTCAAACAGGCCAACAGCGCCAGCAGACACAGCGTCAATCCCCTTTTCCCGAATTTTTTCACGCAGTCCCCTCCCTTTCATTTAGTGATAATCATACTTAATTATCATATCATATTCTCTTTTGTTTTGGTAGTCTTATTTATATTTTCTGCACTTTTATCCACAAGGTAGAAAACTAACTCTTGCATTTTCCTTTAAGGTCATGTATAATAGGCAAGTCAAATCATGCCGGTGTGATGGAATTGGTAGACGTAGTGGACTCAAAATCCACCGCTGGCGACAGCGTACCGGTTCGAGTCCGGTCACCGGCACCAAAACGAGCAGTCTTGCGGGACTGCTCGTTTTTCTATTTTTCACATGAAAAAGCGCACGCTGAAGGTTGACCCTTCAGCGTGCGCTTTTATTTCTTTTATTTAGCCTTTTTCGGCATGACAAAGTGGAGTACCAAGCCTACCACCAAGCCGATGAGTGCGGGCACTACCCAGCCCATGCCCAGCGTAAAGAAGGGCAGGAATTCCTTGGCCGGTGCAAGAATGACCTCACTGTGGAGGAAGGTCTGGATGCCTGCAGGCAGGGTACGCAGCAGATCCAAAAGCGCTGCCAGCAGCGTGGGGATGGTCACCGCCACGAACACCTTGCGATCATAGTTGAAAACTCTGCCAACGAGGCACAGCAGAATCAGCACGATGGTCAGCGGATAGAGGAACATCAGCAAGGGCAGCGAGAACTCGATGATCTTGCTCAGACCCACGTTGGAGATGGCAAAGGAGAACAGGCAGAACACAATGGCATATGCCTTGTAGCTCAGTGTGTTGGGGAACATGCTGACAAAGGTCTCCGCGCAGGCCGTGATCAGGCCGATCGCCGTTTTCAGGCAGGCCAGCGTCACCGTAATGCCCAGCAGCACACCGCCGAACTTGCCGAAGTAGTGGGTGCCGATCAGATAGAGGGCTTCGCCGCCATCTGTAGAGACGCCGAGCACCGCACGGGACTGTGCACCAATAATGGTCAAAACGCAGTAGATGGCCGCCATCAGTAATGTGCTGAGAAGTCCTGCCTTGACCGTGCTCAGAGAAACGGCCCCGGGGGACTTGACGCCCAGATCACGAATCGTCGTGATGAGGATGATGCCGAAGGCCAGCGCCGCCAGCGCATCCATGGTATTATAGCCCTCCAGAAAGCCCTGGAAGAAGCTCATGGTCTCATAGTTGCCCAGAGGTGCAGAAGCATCCATACTGCCCATAGGCTTTACCAGCGCCGTCACCGTCAGGATCGCCAGAAATGCCAGGAAAATGGGGTTGAGCAGCTTACCCACCCATGTGAGAATACCAGACGGCTTCAACGAGAAGTAGAGCACGACGGCAAAGAAGATCACAGTGAAGATCAGCAGCACCAAACTGTGCTTCTCCGGATCGATCATAGGCTGTACACCCACAGCAAAGGACACCGTGGCGGTACGGGGGATCGCAAACAGCGGTCCGATGGAAAGATACAGGAGGCAGGTAAAGAAGTAGCCAAAGCGGCGGCCCACCAAGCTGGACATATCCAACAGGTTCTCCGTTCGGGAAATGCCCATGGCGGCCACGCCCAGCAGAGGCAGGCCCACACCGGTCAGACAAAAACCGATCACGGCAGGCCACGAAGCCGCGCCGGCATTCTGCCCCATAAAGACCGGGAAAATCAGATTACCCGCGCCAAAGAACATGCCGAACAGCATCGACGCCACAAAAATATACTCTTTCACAGTGAGTTTACGGTCCACACAATCCCTCCTAAAGCACAAACCACAGACGCAGAGCCGCTTTGTCCGGTGCACTGTACAGCACGGTGGCCGCAGCGGACACCGGGGTATCCACCTACCTTGTGACAAAGTTCCTCCTGCGGCAACTTTTTGATATTATAGTATTATAGCGGAAAACAAGCCGATTAGCAAGAAAAGCCCTCTTCTTTTTACGCGTTTTTTCCACAAAACGCAACATTTCCGCCGTTTAATTCCAACAAACGCCGTAAATTACCGCCCATGACTTGCTCCCATTCCACAGACGAGAGACCTGCATGCATCCTAACATCATCCACAAATCGCTGCATATCCATTTCCCGACACCGGGAAGGGTAAAGCAGCAGCGGGAAATCACTGCCAAAGAGCAGCCGCTCCGCCCCGATCATGGAGATGACGGCCCGGAAACTCTCGATCCGATAGAGCAACGGATTGGCGGCCGTGTCATAGTACACGTTGTCAAAAAGCCCCCGATAGCGGGGATTCATCTCGTAAAAAGGCAGGCCGCCGCCCAGATGTGCCAGAATCAGCTTGAGCTGCGGATGCCGTTTCACGATGTCCGGCAAAGGTGCCAGCGATGTCGTATCCTTTCCCGGATAATTGTGCCCCACCGGCTCGCCGCAATGGATGCACACCGGCAGATCGTAGTGCTCGGCGCAATCCAGCACCTCCAGAAAATCCGGATCTTCAAAATCATAGCCGTTGCCGCCGGGTCCCAACTCTCCGATCCCGGAAAAACCCAACGCAGCGCAGCGCTGGATCTCCGCAACAGCGGCTTGCCCGAACTTGGGATTGATGGAGATGAAGCCCTTGAGCCGCTGCGGGTGGCGGCACATCATCTCGGCCATATAGTCGTTATGAAGCCGCATCAACCCCGGATCGTTCCAATACCATCCCTGCATCACAAGGCCGTAGACACCGGCCCGATCGGCACAGGCCAGTGCCTCCTCGGCGTTGGCCCACGCCTCCTCCGTTCCCCGGCCTGTCTCGTTTTTCTTCGTCAAAAGGGCAAACCACGCATCCCGCGCAGCATACTTCTCCCAGTTTTGGTAAATTTCCGGTGGAAAGAGGTGGACGTGGCTGTCCCAAATTTCAAACTGGCTCATAGCAACTCCTTACCGTCATGCTGGAAAATCTCCGTCGTAAATTCCGCTCTCTCCCCTGTCGACAGAGGAGAGGTTCTTTTTCTTCAGTATACGAGATTTTCCCCACCGATTGCAAGTGTTCCGTTGGATTCCCCCATGTCTCTTCCTGTCCTCTCCAGCAAAACTCCACCGCCTTTGCCGCACCTTTTTCCTTGGTTTCGTGCAGAGAACATGGTACAATAGTCATAATAATTATTATACATACCTATACGCTTTTACTCCTACACTTTTGAAAAAGAGAGGCGCACCATGAGACTGAATGCAAAAATGCTCTGGGAAGCAGTGGTCAAGGAGACGGATGCCGTCCTTCTGGGGCCGTGGGAACAAAATCGCACCCTGTCCTTCCCCTGTTTCTTTGACGGCGATTTTGAACATCTGATGCCCGGAGGCATCTATCTGGCTGAGAGCTCACAGCTGCCCCTGCAAATGCCGGAACGGCAGGATATTTTATGGGTAGTCTGGGATCGGGAGACTCCCTCCTCTGCACCGTCTTATCCTCTGCTTCTCTTCCCACAGACGTATTCCGCCCGGCAAATCCTCAACCTGCTGCAAAACATCTTTTCCCGGTATGCCGCGTGGGATGACGACATGGAGCAGATCCTCAAAGAAAGCAGCAGCATCAAGGCGATGATCCGCCGCAGTGAGCCGCTCTTCGATCACCCGCTGTGCGTCATGGACGCCTCCGGCAACTATCTGGACTACAGCAGCTCTTTCATGGAAGAGAGCACCCGCATCTGCTCCATGGAAGAGGGGGATACACCCGCAACACCTCTCATTTATGAGCCCCTGCACGACATGACTACCCCTCTTTCGGGGCGCGACTGCACGCTGGGCACCCTCTATATGCTTCAGGGAAACACACCTTTTTCTGAGACAGAGCAACAGCTCTTTTCCCTTCTGGCAGAGAAACTGGCCCGGGCCATGCAGAATCTCTCCATGCTCAGCGGCTTGAGTCACAACGCTTTCAAGCAGTACATTGAGGCAGTTTTTCAAACCAGACAGGCAGAAGAGGACTCCCTCTACGCCGCTCTCACCCAATGGGGCGGGAAAAAGGGGGACACCTTTGTCTGCTACAAGGTGAAGGCTTCTCACATCCACCGCAAAATCAATGCCGAGTACGTCTGTGGCATTTTTGAGGGCGTGCTGCCCGCCTCCATCGCCTTCTGGTATGACGCCGTGCTGGTGGTGCTGGTGGATATGACCCGTGCCGCCTGCAGTGAGAAACATCTGCAAAAGTCCATGGAACAACTCCTCGTCAAGCTCCACATGAAGGCCGGTATCAGCCTGCCCTTTACACAGCTCCACCATGTGTGGTACCACTTCCGGCAGGCCTGCTGCGCCTTTGAGGAGGGCTATCCCCGGCACCCGGAGGAGACCCTCTACCAATTCCAGCACTATCTCCCCGACTACATCCTCCACCAGGCCGCCGGGGAATTTCCCCGAAAGCTCCTGCTGGATCGTGGGATGCAGCGTCTGATGGAGCACGACGCACTCTCCGCTGTCAGCTACCGCGACACGCTGGATGCCTATTTTCAGTGCCATATGAACATGAGCCAGACAGCAGAGCTTCTGCAGATCCACCGCACCTCTCTCAACTCCCGCATGAAGAAAATCTGGGAATGTTTGGATCATCCGCACACACAGGAATACCTTCTCTATCTTCAAATTATGCTGGCTTTGCTCAAGGAGCAAGACCGCGACGTCTCTCTTTAAATACGGCTTTCAAACACAGCGATGTGGGCTGCATCTTCCGCGCAGGAAGGTGCAGCCCACATTTTGTATAAAAAAGCATCAGCAAAACGCTTCACCTTGCGGATTGTCCCCAGAATCGTTTCAATTTATAATAAGAACCGTAGAATTTCAACACAAAATTCACCATCTAAGTGAACCATACGCCGCTCATCGCGCGTGTGCTGCGGCGCATTGGCAACCGGTCTTGAGAAAGAGAGAGTATCATGGAGATTGAAAAGCGCAACATCCGTAAAGGACTGCTATTAGGCATCTTTGTTGGTATCGCATGGGGTCTGGACGGCACACTGATGGGCCAGATTGGACTGCACCCGCTGCTGCAGGATGCCGCCTATGCCCTCGAGCAGGGCATATCCGCCCTTAGTTTTTCCTTTTCCCCGCTGGTCACCGCCTTTTTCCACGAGAGTTTTTGCTTCTTCTGGGTGGCACTGGTCCTACTGCTTCGTAAGCAGCTCAAGCACGTCTTTTACCTGCTGTTCCGCACCAAACGGGGCCGAGCCGCCGCCCTTGCCGCGCTGGTGGGTTCCCCCATCGGCATGAGTGCCTATCTTCTGGGCATCAAGTACGCCACCGCCCCCTACGCCTCCAGCATCTCCGTGATCTATCCCGGCGTGGGTGCCATCCTCTCCTACTTCATTTTAAAAGAAAAGCTGTCGGTGCGCGCTATGATCGGCATTGCCATCAGCCTGACCGGCTCTTTCATGCTGGGCATGAAGCCCGGCTCCCATGTGCCGGATACCTTCCTCAAGGGCGTGCTCTTTGCCGCCATCGCCGTGCTGGGCTGGGCCTTGGAGGGCGTCATCATCGGCTTTGCCATGAAGCACATCAAAAATGAGGACGACGTGGAGGCCACGCCCCAACAGCTTCTATGTCTGCGCTACTTCGTCTCCATGATCTTCTACGCCGCCGTGGTGCTGCCCATTGTGAAAGGCTATCCTCTGGCCGGACAGATCGTCTCGCAGGGCCTGTGGCTCCGCTATGCCGGTGTCGCTGTTCTCGGTGCGCTGACATACCTTTGCTGGTATAAGGCTGTGGATCTGGTGGGCTCCGCCATGGGTACCGCCCTCAACAGCACCGCCGCCCTGTGGACCATCATCTTCAGTGCCGTGCTCTTCGGCGCTCCCGTGACCCCCTCCTTGTTCTTCTGGGGCTTCATCATCGTGCTGGGTGTATTCATCTTTGCCGTGGACCCCAAATGCGTTCTGAACCGAAAGAAATAAACGGCGCCTCTGCGCCTGCTGCCGAAAGGAGAAATATAATGCTGAAACAGGAAATTCTGGACAATATGCAGAAGATCGTGGACACCTGCATGGGTGAAGAAACCCCTGCCTGCGTAGCCACATGTCCTATGCACACCAACGTCAAGGAATACATTCGTCTGATCCGTGAGGGCAAGGGCGAGGAAGCCATCCGCGTCATTCGCGACAAGCTGTTCCTACCCCGTACGCTGGGCCGCATCTGCGCCCACCCCTGCGAGGGCAAATGTAAGTGGAACGAGGGCGGTGATCCCATGTCCATTCGCGCCCTCAAGCGCTACGCTGCCGACAACTTCGACTGTGAGGACGATTGGGATCTGCACATCGAGCCTGCCAACGGTAAGCACGTCGCCGTCATCGGCTCTGGCCCCTCCGGTCTGCAGGCCGCTCTGGATCTGCGCCGCGGCGGCTGCGATGTCACCGTGTATGAAAAACTGCCGGTCCGCGGCGGCATGATGCGGGTCGGTATCCCCGAGTACCGTCTGCCCCGTGACATTCTCGAAAGCGAAATCAGCTACCTCGACAAGCTGGGCGTGAAGTTCCGGCTGAACTTTGAGGTGGGCCGCGATAAAGGCCTGCAGGAGATGATCGACGAACACGACGCCGTGGTGCTCTCTGTCGGTAAGCATCAGGGCCGCGTGGATCGCAGTCTGGAGCACTGGGACGCCGAGGGCGTTTACAGCGCCGCGGATTTCCAGCGTGAAGCCGCTCTCCACCGCGACGTGGCCGGTGCCGGTAAGGTGGCACTGGTGGTCGGCGGCGGCGACGTGGCCATGGACTGCACCCGTACTGCCCTGCGCTGTTCCAAGATGGAGAAGGTCTACGACATCTGTCTGGAAAACAGCTTCGAGACCATGCCCGCCTCCGCCCACGAGATTGCCGGCGACTTGGAGGAGGGCGTCAAGTTCTACCACGCACAGGCCATCAAGACCATCCATGTGGATGAGAATAACCGGGTCTGCGGCGTCACTTTGCGCAAGTGCGTCTCTATGTTTGATGACCAGCATCGCTTCTCCCCCACCTATGACGACAACGACACCATCGAGCTTTCCGATGTGGATACCATCATCTTCGCCATCGGACAGGCCGTGGAGGGTGACTTTGCCCATGGGATTCTGGAGCAGCGTCCCAACACCAACTTTGTCTGCGACCACGAGACGCTGCAGTCCTCTATGAATGAGAAGGTCTTCTGCACCGGCGAAGCTGCCGGTGAGGCCGTGATGGTCATTCAGTCCATGGCGACCGGCCGCCGCGCTGCCCAGTCTGTCCTCCGCTTCCTCAAGGGTGAGAGCCTCACCGAGGGCCGGGACATCAAGGACACCTGGACCTATGAGACGAAGCTGGATATGCCCACCAACTGGGAGGAGATCGAGGCCTACTGCGTACACACCCGCACCATCCCTCTGGAGGAAAGAGAGAAGAACTTCAAGGAGGTGGATCTGGGCTATACCCGCGAGCAGGCCGAGAAGGAGGCAGAGCGCTGCCGCCAGTGCGAGTGCAAGCTGTGCATGAAGGAGTGCATCATGCTCAAGGACTTCACCGAATGTCCCAAGACGCTGTTCCGGGAGTATCTGGAAAAGGGCATTGACGCCGTGGATTCCAAGGTAGCCTATTCCTGCAATGAGTGCAGCCAGTGTACGCTTCAGTGCCCCCACTCTCTGGATCTGCGCAGCAACTTCCAGGCCATCAAGTCCGAATTTGCCCAGCGTAACGGCGGCACCGTGCCGGTGGAGAATCTGCTCCCCAGCGAGGCCAATCAGGTGAAGGAGTGCGACGACGAGTACTGCACCGCCGTCCCCGGTGTTTCCACCGCTCCGGCTAAGAAGCAGAAAACCAAGTACGTCTTTGTCCCCGGCTGTTCCGTGTCTGCCTACACTCCCGAAGGCGTGGAGGCCGTTCTGCACCACCTGCGCGATGCGCTGGGCGAGGAGAATGTGGGCGCCATGCTGCAGTGCTGCGGCAAGGTGAGCCTCTTCATGGGCGAGGAGGAGAAGTTCCATGAGCGCAACAAGAAAGCCATCGACATCCTCGATGACATGGGCGCCGAGGTCATCATCACCGTCTGCCCCTCCTGCTATAAGATCTTCAAGGAGACCGCCAAGAATCAGAAGGTAATTGCCTACTGGGATCTGATGCGGATGCTCATTGGCGTTCCCGAGGCCTCCAAGGGTATTGGGGAAGGCTCTGACATCATCTTTAACATCCACGATTCCTGCGTGACCCGCGACGAGACCTCCCACCACGAGAGCGTGCGCTGGGTGCTCGATCAGCTGGGCTACCAGTGGGAGGAGATCGAGAAGAACGGCCAGAACACCCGCTGCTGCGGCGTGGGCGGCATGGTCTGCTCCTCCGATCCCGCCCTCTATGAGCGCGTCTACACCCGCCGCATGAACGACTTCAGTCAGGACAACATCGTCACCTACTGCGGTTCCTGCCGCGGCACCATGGAGACCGGAGGCAAGGATGCCGTGCATATGCTGGATCTGATCTTCGGCAAGCAATATACCAAGGATCAGGCCAAAAAGCGCAGCAACAAGAGTGATGAGGAGATGTGGGCAAAGCGTCTGGAGAGCAAGAAGCGCTTTGACAGCTGCCGGAAGTAAGCTCCCTTCCCTCTTATCAAGCAAACAAAAAAGGATCTGTTGAGGAAATCCTCAACAGATCCTTTTCTTATATCATTTTACTTTCTGCGCTTCTTCTCATCGTGGCGGCGCTGGAAGAATTTCACCAGCTCCACAATGGGAACCACGGTCAAAGCCAGTGCCAGAGCCACGAAGTACTCCGTCCAGCTCACGGGGGTAAAGCCGAAAGCGTTGGCAATGAAGGGAACCTCCAGCACCAGCGTGGTCAGCACAAGGCTGCCCAGCATAGCGCCCCAAAGCACCTTATTGTGGGACTTCAGAGAGAACACGCTCTTGCGCTGAGAGCGCATATTGAAGCTGTGGAAGATCTCGCACATACTCATGGTCAGGAAGGCCATGGTCATACCGTCATCGGAGATACCTCTGGGCATCTCGAAGTAGCCCACTTCCATGCAGTGGCCCAGAATATAGGAGGCAAGGGTGATGATCGTGATCAGCACGCCTTGATAGCCGATATCCCAAGCAAGGCCGCCGGCAAAGATGCCGTCCTTGGAATCGCGGGGCGGACGGGTCATAATATCCGGTTCGCCCTCTTCCAGACCCAGTGCCAGTGCGGGGAAGCAGTCGGTAATGAGATTGATGAACAGCAGGTGCACCGGCTGGAGCAGGGTAAAGCCCATCAGCGTTGCGAAGAAGACACCCAGCACCTCGCTCATGTTGGAAGCCAGCAGGAACTGGATGGCCTTGCGGATGTTGTCGTAGATGCGGCGGCCTTCGCCCACAGCGCCTACGATGGTGGCAAAGTTATCGTCGGCCAGCACCATGTCGGCCACGTTCTTGGTCACGTCCGTGCCGGTGATACCCATGCC
>JAHHSH010000017.1 GCA_020025345.1 Oscillospiraceae bacterium
ACTCCCGGATGGCGGACAAGCGCTTACTGGCCACCTCCGTCAAAACCTTGCCGGGGCGGTAGGTGAGATAGGCGTAGGCACGCCGCGCACTGCGCCCGATGCGCCCCCGGATCTGGTGGAGCTGGGCAAGCCCCATACGGTCAGCGTCCTCGATAATAAGTGTATTGGCATTGGGAATGTCAATACCTGTTTCAATGATTGTGGTACACACCAGCACGTTGATCTCGCCGTCGGACATCTGCTGCATGACACGGCTCAGCTCCGCCTCGGTCATCTTACCGTGGGCGACAGCCACCACCACATCATCTCCCAACAGCGCCCGGATATGCCCCACGGTGGTCTCCATGTTTTCCACACGATTGTGGAGATAGTAGACCTGTCCGCCGCGGCTGATCTCCCGGCGCATGGCCTCGCCCACAACGCCCCAGTCATGCTCCAGCACATAGGTCTGGACGCTCTGACGGTTCTGGGGCGGCTCGGTCAGCGTACTCATGTCCCGGATGCCGGAGAGAGCCATATTCAGCGTGCGCGGGATGGGTGTTGCCGACAGAGTCAGCGTATCCACCTGCCGCGCCTTTTCCCGCAGGTTTTCCTTATGCTTCACGCCGAAGCGCTGCTCCTCATCAATGATGAGAAGTCCCAAATCCTTGAATTGCAAATTCTTTTGCAGCAGCTTGTGAGTGCCGATCAGCAGATCCACACGCCCCTGCGCCGTCCGCTCCATAATGTCCTTCACCTGCTTGGTTGTGCGGAAGCGGCTGAGCACCTCCACTGTCACAGGAAAGCTGCGGAAACGGCTGGTGGCCGTGGCGTAGTGCTGCTGCGCCAGCACGGTGGTAGGCACCAAAATGGCGGCCTGTTTGCCGTCCATAATGCACTTCATCACCGCCCGCAGCGCCACCTCCGTCTTGCCGTAGCCCACATCGCCGCAGAGCAGACGATCCATGGGGATGGGCCGCTCCATATCGGCCTTGATCTCCCGGATGGCCTGCAGCTGATCCTCCGTCTCTTCGTAGTCGAAGGCCTCTTCAAACTCCTGCTGCCACGGGGAGTCCGGGGAAAATGCAAACCCCGGCTGATGCTGGCGCTGGGCGTAGAGGTCGATGAGCCCCTTGGCCAGTTCCCGCGCCGCAGCCTTGGCCTTGCGGGTGGTCTTGTGCCACTCGCTGCCACCCAGCTTATTGAGGCGCGTGCGCTCATTATCCTCACCGCCGCCGATGTACTTACTCACCAGATCCAGCGATGTGGCCGGGACATAGAGGGCATCGCTGCCGGCGTAGGAAATTTTAATGTAGTCCTTTTCCACACCGTCCACCGGCATACGCACCATACCCACAAAGCGGCCGATACCGTGATGGGTATGCACCACCAGATCGCCGGGTGTCAGATCGGCGTAGGACTGGATGCGGCGGCGGGACTCATCCCGCGCCGAGGAGGTGCGCCGTGTCGTTTTCTTGCCGGAGAGCGGCGTGGTCAACTGTCCCTCCGTCAAGACGGCCAGCTGCAGCCCCGGATATTCGCTGCCGGCGCTCAAGGCACCCAGTGCGATGCTCACCTGTCCCTTGGAGGGAACAGCCGCCCCGGCAAAGTCCAGCGCAGCGGGAATTTTCCGCTCTGCCAGCATCCGCTGCAGGTTTTCTGCACGCACCTTACCGCCGCACAGCACCATCACCCGATAGCCCGTGGTGAGGTAGTGGGTCATATCCGTGACCGCCGTCTCCAAGGAGCCGCCGTAGCCCGACAGCTGCTTGGCCGACACTTGAAAGAGCGCCGTGGGCTGCAGGAAATACCGGCTGGTGGGAAGGCTCTCCATCTGCACCACAGGGAAAGCCCCCAGACGCTCCATCAGCTCCTCTTCCCCCATGGCGGGATCAGAAAAACTGCCGGACAGACTGCCATCCTCCGCCGCCACGGTCAGATCCTGCCGCAGCTGCAAATGCCAGCCGTGGACGTTCTCGCTGATGCGTCCGCTCTCGCTGAAGCACACCAACGTCTCTTTTGAGAGATAGTCCAGCGCCGTGGCCATCTGGGGATAGATTGCCGCACCGTAGCGGTCAGCACCGGGCGGTGTGACGCCACGGCGGAGCATTTCCGCATCAGCGCGGAGCGTCTGCCCCAGCTTCTCATCTTTCTTTTTATGGCGGAGCTTTTCGGCAGCCTCGTCCATACGATCTGCCAGCGCCTCCGCCGCACCTGCCTGCCAGAAGGGCAAAAACTCTCCGGCAGGTAAAATCTGTGCCTCCTGGCAGTTATAGATACGCCGCTGGGTACCCACATCAAAGGCACCCATGGCGTCGATTTCGTCATCAAAAAATTCACAGCGCACTGCGTGCTGTGCACCGGGGGAGAACACATCCAAAATGCCGCCGCGCAGGGCAAACTGACCGGCCCCCTCCACCGATTCGGCCCGGACATAGCCCGCGGCCACCAGATTCGCTGTCAATTGGGACAGTTCCCACTGCTGGCCTACCGACAGTTCGATGGCCGTCCGACGCAGCACTTCCGGCGGAATACAGCGCTGACTGAGGGCCTGCACCGTGGTCACCACCACCTGCGCCTCCCCTGCCAGCATCCGCCGCAGCGCCTCTAAGCGCTGATACTCCCACTGGCGGCTGGCAGCCTCGATGGGGCGCAACTGTACCTCGCGTCCCGGCAGCAACACCGGCTCCACATGGAGCAGAGCATTCAAATCCGCCGCCATGCGCTCCATTTCCGTCTCATCACTGCACAGCAGCAAAAGAGGGCGGCTGTCGGCAAACGCCAGTGCCGCCGCCACCTGTGCCCGGTGAGCCGGTCCAAGGCCCGTCACCAGAGCACGACAGGGCATTTGCGCAGTTGCCTCCTGCAGCTCCCTAAGTTCCTTTAATTGTAACAGTTCTCGCAGAAGACCTTCCATACCGTGCCCCCTTCCCGAAATATGTACACCAACACCGCCCGATTCTAAAACCGGGCGGGTATGCTCCTATTATTATTTGTATGCACCTTCCGGCAAAATCATCCGTCAATTGAAGCGATTCATGGCCTTATCCGGGCCCTGTGCGATCACAACACTGACGGCCTCCGCCGCCTTGCGGAGCGTCTCCTCCAGCACCTTCTTATCCTCGCCCAGAGGCTTGCCGATGACCCAGTCCACCACCTCATAACCCGCCTGCTGCGGAGAGCCGACGCCCACCTTGATGCGGGGGAACTTATCCGTTCCCAGATGCTGGATGATATTCTTTAAGCCGTTGTGGCCGCCGGCGCTGCCACCGGGGCGGATCCGCAGCTTCCCCGCAGGCAGAGAGATGTCATCGGAGATCACCAGCACATGCTCCGGCGGGATCTTATAAAAACGGGCTGCCTCGCCCACCGACTCGCCGGAGAGGTTCATATAGGTCTGGGGCTTCATCACCAGCACCTTTTCGCCCCCCAGCTCGCAGGTGGCCGTCAGTGCCTTAAAGCGCACCTTATCGCAGGAGAAATGCTCCTGCCCGCCCAGCAGATCCACGGCCATAAAGCCCATATTGTGCCGGGTATTTTCATACTTGGAACCAGGGTTGCCCAGTCCCACCACCAGCCAGCTGATGCCGCCGGATTGTCCACGATTGAATATCATAGATTGATGCCTCCGTTGCTATGACTTTTACTCCGTCCGCAGCATAGCGCCGTCGGCTGAAATAAAGCTGAAAAATGTTCCTTTTTGTCCTTTTCCGATGAAAAAGAGTAAAGTGGACTGCCATAAATGACAGTCCACTTATCATATCACAATTTTTCTCAGTTGAACAGCTTTGCGATGGAAATTTCCTGATAGATGCGCTCAATGGCCTCGGCAAACATGGGAGCCACAGACAGATACTTGATCTTGTCGCAGCCCTCACCGAAGCTCTCGGGTACGGTGTTCAGGAAAGCGATCTCATGGATCACGCTATCGTTCAGACGCTGGATAGCGGGACCGGACAGCAGACCGTGAGAAGCGCAAGCGTACACGTTCTTGGCACCATGATCCACGATGGCCTTGGCAGCGTTGCACAGGGAACCTGCGGTATCCACCATGTCGTCGAACAGGATGCAGTTCTTGCCGGCCACATCGCCGATGACGTTCATGACCTCGCACTGATTGGCCTTCTGGCGGCGCTTATCCACGATGGCCAGACCCATATGCAGCTTCTGAGCAAAGACACGGGAGCGGGAAACGGAACCCACGTCGGGGGAAACAACCACCATATCCTCGCAAGCAGAACCGAACTTCTTGGCATAGTAGTCCACGAAGATGGGGTTGCCGCGCAGGTTGTCCACAGGGATGTCGAAGAAGCCCTGAATCTGATCGGCGTGCAGATCCATGGTCAGCACACGGTCAGCACCGGCAGCGGTCAGCATGTTGGCGACCAGCTTGGCGGAGATGGGATCGCGGCTCTTGGCCTTGCGGTCCTGACGGGCATAGCCGAAGTAGGGAATGACGGCAGTAATACGACCGGCAGATGCACGTCTGCAGGAGTCGATCATGACCAGCAGCTCCATCAGGCTGTCGTTGACAGGCTTGCAGGTGGAATTGATCAGGAACACGTCGCTGCCGCGAACGGTTTCGTACAGGGAAACGGAGGCTTCACCGTCAGCAAAGGTCTTGACCTCTGCCTCACCCAGTTTGGTACCGATGCACTTGCAGATCTCAGCTGCCAGAGCGGGGTTGGCGTTACCGGTAAAAATCTTGATGTCCTTGCCGTGAGAAATCATTTTTAAACACACTCGCTTTCTCTCTTAGTCAAAAAATTATCTCTTGGTATATATTGAGACAGCCGGGTGGCTGCAGCTCACAAAATAAAGGGGCTCACTTCTCTTCCCAGCTGCGGCGGAACTTTGCCGCCCAGTCCGGTTTATTGGTCTGCCGCTCCCGGGCGATGGCCAATGCATCGCCGGGCACATCTTCCGTCACCGTGGAACCGGCCGCTGTATAGGCGCCGTCTCCCACCGTCACAGGTGCCACCAGATTGGTGTTGCAGCCCAGGAAAACGTGGTTTCCGATGGTGCAGCGGTACTTTTTGTGTCCATCATAATTGCTGGTCACCGTACCGCATCCAAAATTCACATCTTCGCCCACGTCGCTGTCTCCCACATAGGTGAGATGGGAGACTTTCGTGCCGTTGCCCACCGTGGAATTCTTCATCTCCACAAAGTCACCGACACGGCAGTGATCGCCGATATGGCAATGGGGACGCACATAGGTAAAGGGGCCTACGGTGGTATTACTGCCCACCGTGCTCTCATTGAGCTGGGAGGCGTTGACGGTCGTTCCATCGCCCACCGTGCAGTCCCGGATCATACTGTTGGGGCCGATCTCACAATCCGCGCCGATCACCGTTCTTCCGCGCAGGATCGTACCGGGCAGCAGCACCGTCCCTGCGCCGATACGGCAGCGGGGATCGATGTACGTTGCAGCAGGATCCACAATGGTGACGCCATCGGCCATGAAGCGCTCGTTGAGCAGCTCCCGGCAAAGGGCGGCGGCACGCTGCAGATCCTTTCGACCCGTCAAAGGCATCCAGTCCAGAGGACGGCTGCACCTCTCCGGCGCGGCGGACAAATCAGCCGCGTTGACATCGGCAGAACGGGCGGCATAGACAGGACTTCCCGCAAAGGAATGTACCGGCACCACCGCCGAGGGGATCACCAGTGTCTCCTCTTCCGCCGCCTTTACGGCCTGCGCAGCATCGGAGAAAAGCTCCACCCCCTGTACAGAGGAGAGTGCCTTGCCCGCCGCATCCTGCCACGCTTCATCGCAGACAACAAAAAACCGCCGCACTCCATTGGACTGTAGCTCTTCACAGACCCATGTGATAATGGGACAGAACAGCAGTTCATGCAGCATCAGCGGTTTCCCGGCCGAGAACGCAGCTTCTTTCATATTTACGATGGCGGTTTTAAAGGCCATTAGAAATCGCACCCTTTCCGTTTTCTAATTTTTATTATAACAGGGTATCGAAGAAAATCCAGTACTTTTCCATTTTTTAATACAATTATTTTTACTCTAATCACTTCCGCCAGAATTCTCCTCTCTGCGCCCTCAGAATTCTGGCATTTTGCCTGTTTTTTCTACAATCGTATCTATTTGCTTTATATTTTTATGAAAAAATCGGTGAATTTACGAATTTATAGTTGAATTTCTCTTCACTTTGCATTACAATAGGCAAGTCCGCTTAAAAGAGGGACAATTCTGGACTTTTCCGCCCCCTCAAGGGGCGATTCCTTTCTATTTAGGCAGGAATCTACGTTTTTTAGAGAGTGAGGCAGATTTCATGCTGAATATCGTACTGGTGGAACCGGAGATCCCGCAGAACTGCGGCAACATCGCCCGCACCTGCGCCGCCACCGGCAGCCGTCTGCACCTGATTCGTCCGTTGGGCTTTGACATTTCTGACAAAGCCGTAAAACGCGCCGGGTTGGACTACTGGCACTTGGTGGAGGTTCGGGACTACGAAAATCTGGAGTCCTTTTTCGCTATCCACCCAGAGGCCAAAGAGAACCTGTGGCTGGCCACCACCAAGGCACCCCATGCCTACTACGAGGCAACATTTACCGATGATTGCTGGCTCTTCTTCGGCAAAGAAACGGCAGGCCTGCCGCAGGACTTCCGTGATGCCCACTATGACCGCTGCATCCGCCTTCCCATGCGCGCCGAGGCCCGCAGCCTAAACCTTAGTAACTCCGTGGCGATCCTCACCTACGAGGCGCTGCGCCAGACCGGTTTTCCCGGCCTGTGCGGCACCGGCGAGATGGCCCGGGAGCACCTTTAATTCTATTTCAATAAAATGGTATTAAAAAAGGAGCGTATCTATATGAACTACAACAAAAAGACCGTAAAAGATGTAGATGTAGCCGGCAAGAAAGTGCTGCTGCGCTGCGACTTCAACGTGCCGATGGCCAAGGATGGCAGCGGTGTAATCACCGATGACAAGCGCATCCGCGCCGCACTGCCCACGCTGCAGTACCTGCTGGACCAGGGCGCTGCCGTGATCGCCTGCTCCCACATGGGTAAGCCCAAGGGCGAGGTAAATCCGGAGCTGAGCCTCAAGCCGGTGGCTGTCCGCCTCAGCGAGCTGCTGGGCCGCGAGGTCATTATGGCCAACGATGTGGTCGGCGAGGATGCTATGGCGAAGGCCGCCGCTCTGCAGCCCGGTCAGGTGCTGCTGCTGGAGAACACCCGTTTTGAAAAGGGTGAGACGAAGAACGATCCCGAGCTTGCCAAGGCTCTTGCCTCTATGGCCGAGCTGTATGTCTCCGATGCTTTCGGTGCTGTACACCGCGCCCACGCTTCCACCGCCGGTGTGGCTGAGTATCTGCCTGCCGTGTCCGGTTTCCTCATTCAGAAGGAGCTGGAGGTGATCGGCGGCGCACTGGCTAACCCCAAGCGTCCTCTGGTCGCTATTCTGGGCGGCTCTAAGGTTTCCTCCAAGATCGGCGTGATCAATAACCTGCTGGAGATTGCCGACACCGTTATTATCGGCGGCGGCATGGCCTACACCTTCTCCGCTGCACAGGGTGGCAAGATCGGTGACTCCCTCTGCGAAGCCGACTGGCAGGATTACGCCAACGAGATGGTCGCCAAGGCCGCTCAAAAGGGCGTGAAGCTGCTGCTGCCCGTGGATACCGTCTGCGGCGACAAGTTTGCTGCCGACGCCAAGACCATGACCGTGAACTCCGGTGAGATCCCCGACGGCTGGGAGGGCATGGACATCGGCCCCAAGACCGTGGAGCTCTACTGCAGCGCCGTGAAGGATGCCGGCACCGTGATTTGGAACGGCCCCATGGGTGTCTTTGAGTTCCCCGCCTTCGCCAAGGGCACTGAGGCCGTGGCACAGGCTCTGAGCAACACCGATGCCATCACCATCATCGGCGGCGGTGACAGCGCAGCTGCCGTGCAGCAGCTGGGTTATGCCGACAAGATGACCCATATCTCCACCGGCGGCGGTGCCTCCCTGGAGTTTATGGAGGGCAAGGAGCTGCCCGGTGTCGCCTGCCTGCTGGACAAGTAAGCATCCGCCGTATCTTTTGTACAACGCGGCATACCTCGCCGCACCGCACTTTCATTTTTTGTTCAATCAATAGCATTTTTAATAAAAACAAAGAGGAGAAATTACATTATGAATCGCAGATATCGCAAGACCATCATCGCCGGCAACTGGAAGATGAACAAGACCGCTTCCGAGACCAAGAAGTTTGCCGAGGAGCTCAAGACCCTCCTGCCCAAGGCCAAGTGGTGTGATGTGGTTGTGTGCGTTCCCGCTGTCAACATTCCTGCTGCCATCAAGGCTTTCAAAGATATGCGTGTGTCCGTGGGCGCTGAGAACGTATTCTATGAGAAGTCCGGTGCCTACACCGGCGAAGTGTCTGCCGATATGCTGAAGGATCTGGGCGTGAAGTACGTCATCATCGGCCACAGCGAGCGCCGTCAGTACTTCGGCGAGACCGACGTGACTGTCAACAAGAAGGTTCATGCCGCTCTGGAGGCAGGTCTGCACCCCATCATCTGCGTGGGCGAGTCCCTGGAGCAGCGTGAGCTGGGCATCACCATGGAGCTGATCGCCCTGCAGGTCAAGTCCGCTCTGGCCGGTGTGCCTGCTGAGAAGCTGCGCCGCTGCGTCATCGCTTACGAGCCCATCTGGGCTATCGGCACCGGCAAGACCGCTACCGCTGAGCAGGCTGCTGAAGTCTGCACCTTCATCCGCACCACCGTGCGTCACCTGTACGGTGCCCGCATTGCCCGTTCCATCACCATCCAGTACGGCGGCTCCATGAAGCCCTCCAACGCTGCTGAGCTGCTGGCTCAGCCCGACATCGACGGCGGCCTGATCGGCGGCGCTGCTCTCAAGCCGGGCGAGTTCGTGGACATCATCAACGCTGCGAATCAGGAATAATCCCTTCGCACATTTAGAATCGAGGATTTTATGAACAAAACTCCCACTACACTCATCATCATGGACGGCTTCGGCATGGCGCCGGCCAACGGCGGCAACGCAGTCGCTCTGGCCAATACGCCGGTGCTGGACCACCTGTTTGCCGAATATGCCAACACCACGCTGTCCGCATCTGGTCTGGACGTGGGTCTGCCTGACGGCCAGATGGGCAACAGTGAGGTAGGCCACACCAACATCGGCGGCGGCCGTGTGGTATTCCAAGATCTGCCCCGCATCAGCCGTGGCATCGAGGACGGCTCTTTCTTCAGCAACGAAGCCTACAACGCAGCTATGGACAACTGCCTTGCCAACGGCACGGCACTCCATCTGATGGGCCTTTTGTCCAACGGCGGCGTTCATTCCCACATTGAACATCTCTACGCCCTTTTGCGCATGGCCAAGGAGCGCGGCGTGGAGAAGGTCTATATCCACGCTTTCCTGGATGGCCGCGACGTGTCTCCCTCCTCCGGCCGCGACTTTGTCGCCGCCTGCATGGAAGAGTGCACCAAGCTGGGTCTGGGCAAGATCGCCACGGTCATGGGCCGCTACTATGCGATGGACCGCGACAAGCGCTGGGAGCGTGTACAGCTGGCCTATGATGCCATGGTCTACGGCGAGGGCATCCAGAACGGCGACCCCGTGGCCGCTGTGGCTGCCTCCTATGCTGACGGTATCACCGACGAATTTATGGAGCCTGTGGTCTGCGACGAAAACGGCACCATTTCCGACCATGACAGCATCATCTTCTTTAACTATCGGCCCGATCGTGCCCGTGAGATCACCCGCGCACTGGTCGATCCCGATTTTGACGGATTCCAGCGGGAATTCTTCCCCACCACCTTTGTCTGCAACACCGAGTACGACGCCACCATGCCCAACGTGCAGGTCGCATGGCCTCGCCTGCAGGTGAAGAACGGTCTGGGCGAGTATCTCAGCTCTCTGGGTCTTACCCAGCTGCGCATCGCCGAGACGGAGAAGTACGCCCACGTCACTTTCTTCTTCAACGGCGGTGTGGAAAAGCAGTACCCCGGTGAGGATCGCGTGCTGGTGAACTCTCCCAAGGTTGCCACCTATGATCTCCAGCCGGAGATGAGCGCCTACGAGGTGTGTGACAAGTGCGTCGAGCGCATCAATTCCGGCGCTTATGATGTGATCATCCTCAACTTCGCCAACTGCGATATGGTCGGTCACACCGGCGTGCTGGATGCTGCCATCAAGGCTGTGGAAACCGTGGACGAGTGCGTCGGCCGCGTGGTGGACGCAACGCTGAAAATGGGCGGTATCGCCATGGTCACTGCCGACCACGGCAACGCCGAAAAAATGAAGGAAGCCGATGGCAGCCCCATGACGGCTCACACCACCAATCTGGTGCCCTTCATCCTCTGCGGCGCCGGCACCGAGCTGCGCTCCGGTCGTCTGGCGGACATCGCCCCCACCATTCTGGACGTGATGGGCCTGGCCTGTCCCGAGGAAATGGACGGCGAGACGCTGATCGTCAAGTAAGGTTTTCCCTTTCCATGAAAATGTGATAAAATAACCGGGACAAGAATGTTCCGGTTATTTTTTTATTCTGCTATAGGAGGTAATAATATGCGCATCTGTGTCATCGGCTGCGGCCGCTGGGGTTCTCTCATTACGTGGTATCTTGACCGCATCGGCCATCAGGTGACGTTATACGGGCGAAAGGGCTCACGCCACATGGAGGCCTTTATGGCCACCCGCGAAAACGACCTGCTGCGTCTGCCCGAGTCCATCCAACTGACTTACGACATCCATGCAGCGCAGGAGGCGGAAACCATCGTCATCTCTGTCAACTCCCAGGGTCTGCAGGCTTTGATGGATCAGCTCAAGCCCCTGGAGCTCAAGAACAAGACCTTCGTCTTGTGCATGAAGGGTCTGGAGATCGGCACAGGACGGCGGCTCTCGCAGATCGCCGGGGATAACCTCGATTCGAGCAACAAGGTGGCCGTCTGGCTGGGCCCCGGCCATGTGCAGGAGTTCTACCGCGGCATCCCCAACTGCATGGTCATCGACAGCGCCGATGAGGAGACGAAGCGCCGTCTGGTGGAGTCTTTCTCCAGCGACCTCATCCGCTTTTATTACGGCACCGATCTTCTGGGCAACGAGGTAGGTGCTGCCGCCAAGAACGTGGTCGGTATCGCCGCCGGCTTTCTCGACGGGCTGCATCTGTCCACGCTGAAAGGTGCGCTGATGAGCCGCGGCACCCGGGAAGTGGGACGGCTGATCCGCGCCATGGGAGGCAACGAACTGACCGCCTACGGTCTTTGCCATCTGGGTGACTACGAGGCCACGGTATTCTCCAAGTACAGCCACAACCGCCAGTTCGGCGAGTCCTTCATCAAGGGAGAATCCTACGACAAGCTGGCAGAGGGCTACTACACCGTGCGCGCCATGCTGCAGCTGGGCGAGCAATACCATGTGGAGCTGCCCATCTGCCACGCCGTCTATGTGACCCTCTATGAAAACGCAAAGCCCGACGATGTGCTCAAGGCACTCTTTGACCGCAGCCTCAAGGGCGAATTCGACTTCTAAACTGAAAAGCAGGAAAAAGAACCTCTTGGTGTATAAAAAAACCTCTGTCCGCCCATACTGGTGACAGAGGTTTTTTGCCCCCTAAATTTCGGCGTGCCGCCGGCCGGGACAGGCGGTGAGACGGTCTTACGCCGTCTCGGAAGAGGTTTCTATGGGAAATATGAACGCGCCTAAGAGGTCGTTTGCCGGTAAGGGCTTCTACATAGCCCTTGCGCTGTGCCTTCTGGTCACAGGCGTTATCGGCTATGCAGCACTCTTCCGTCCGGAAAAGGCAGCCAAAGATGCCGCCTCGAACACCACCGTGGTGGAACATCCCGCACCTAAGCCTGCCCCCCAGCCGGTAGAGAAGGCCCAAGTGCCTCCCGCACCTGCACCGGAGCCCCCCGCAGAAATCGAGGAGACCATGCAGGTCGAGGATCTGATCCCCCAGGTCGTCTCTCCGCTGGATGGTACCACCGTCACCGTGTTCAGCATGACAGAACTGCTCTACGATGAGACCATGGCAGATTGGCGCACCCACAACGGCATGGACATCCAAGCCGCCGAGGGCGATGCCGTCAAAACCGCCGCTGACGGCACGGTGGTCAAGGTGGAGGATGATGAACTGATGGGTACCACCGTCTATATTGAGCATGAGGACGGCTACACTACTCAGTACAGCAGCCTCCAGGCCGACCCGCCCGTCGCAGAGGGACAGGCTGTCAGCGCCGGGGACATCATCGGCTATGTAGGTGACACCGCTCCCGCTGAGAGCAACATGGGGCCGCATCTCCACTTCTCCGTCACCAAGGACGGCAAGGTCGTAGACCCCAACGAATATGTGAAATAAACGCACAAAACCCCGTGGACGATAGCGTCCACGGGGTTTTTATAAAGTTATCCGGCGATCAGGCCACGGCTCACCAGAGCCTCACGGGCCACATCGTCCAGCGAACGGCCCTCCACATCCACCTGATAGGTCATGTCCACCATATCCTCCGTGGTAAAGGCACCGGCCAGCATATTGAGGACCTCCTCCAGATTGGGGGCTTCCTCGGCGTAGCGCTCAAAGACATCCTCGCGCACCAGAATACCGCCGATGTAGTCGGGGAAGAAGTGTCGGTCATCCTCCAGAATCTTCAAGCCCGTCTTCCGGTTCAGACCGTCGGTGGCAAAGACCATGGTCACATCAAATGTACCACTCTCCGCCGCCGCGTACTTCAAACTCACATCCACCGGGTATGTCTCCTTGAACTGGAGTCCATAGAACTCCACAAAGGGCCCGTACTTGGCGTTGCCCTCCAGTGTGAAGAAGTCATGCTCCGCGCCGAAGCGCAGCTGAGGTGCCAGCGGGATGAGGTCGCTGATAGTCTCAATATTATACTGATCCGCCAGCTCCTGCGGCACGCCGATGGCGTAGGTATTGTTGAAGCCCAGAGGCTGCAGCAGGCGCATATCATACTGCTCTTTGACTTCCTTCGTTGCAAATTCCCGCAGCGTCATCCCCTCCGGGACATCCGAGGTATCCAGATGCAAAAACGTGGTCAGCACCGTGCCGTCATAGGTGCCCATCATGTCGCAAGAGGCGTTGGCACCGGTCATGGCCTTGAAGTTATTCACCTGCGACATCTGGTCGCGGATGGTCACAGTGAGATCCGTGTGTTCCTCCACCACCATTTTAATCATTCGGTGTACCAGCTGCGGCTCGGAGTAGTCGCCGTCATAGAGCCGCAGTTCCGTATCGCCGCCGGTCTTGATATTGAAGGGCAGCAGGCACAAAAAGGCGGCCAGCAGCAAGCCCACAGGCAGCCACATTTTCTTTCCGCCGCCGTTGGTTTTCTCCATGGCTGCCTCAAAGCGGCTCATGCAGAAGTCCAGCAGCACAGCGATCACCATCAATGCGCCGGTGCCGGCCAGAATCATTCCCAGATCCTGCACGCGGATGCCGCGGGTGATGACGCTGCCCAATCCGCCGCCGCCCACGAAGGCCGCAAAAACAGCCGTGCCGATGGCGCCGACCACGGCGATGCGGATACCGGTGAACACGGTGGGGAACGCCAGAGGGAACTCCACACGCAATACGCGGTAGGCCTTACTCATGCCCATGCCCCGCGCCGCCTCCCGGACGCCGGGATCCACCTCCTCCAAGCCGAGGCAGGTATTGCGGACAATCGGCAGCAGGGAATAGAGGGTAATGCCCACAATCACAGTGGGCTTACCGGCCCCCATGAACACCATGAGGATACCCAGCAGCGCCAGCGCCGGGATGGTTTGCAGCAGATCCACAACGCGCAGGATCACTGCCCGCGCCTTGGGATAGACATAGGCCAGAATGCCCAGCGGCAGGCCAATCACGATGGAGAGGATACAGGCCGCCAGCACCAGAAACAGGTGCTCCAGAATGAGGGAGACGGTCATTTCCTCACCTCCTTACGCATACCGCGGGGCGTCAGCTTCTTTTGCAGAAGATCAATCAGCGAGCCGATTACCACCGCCAGCAATGCCGCCGGGATTGCGCCCAGCAGGATGAGCGTATTATTATTGGAGGCCGTCCCTTGATACACAAAGTCGCCCAAGCCGCCCAGACCGATCATGGCTGCCAGCACAGCCCACGAAACCGTATAGACTGCCGCCATGCGGACACCGGCGATGATGGTGGGCATGGCCAGCGGCAGCTCCACCCGGATCAGACTCTGGAACCGGGACATACCGCAGCCACGGGCTGCCTCCACATATTTTTCCTCCACATTCACCAGTCCGGTGTAGGTATTCTTCAGCACCGGGAACATGGCGTAGATAGAGAGTGCGATGATCACGGTCGCAGGAACCATACCCAGCACCAGAAACAGAAGTCCGATAAACACAAGGCCGGGGATGGTCTGGAACACCGACAAAATGGGCATGAGTACATGAGACCACTTCGGCACGCGGGAGAGAAGGATCCCCAGCAGCACACCCAGCACAAAGCCGATGAGCACCGACACCGCCACATAGACGATATGGACCATCACCGCTTTCCCCAGCATGGGACCGTAGGTTTCAAACAGCTTCGGGATCATTCCGCATCCCCCCAGAGATTCGCCGCCACAGAGCGGGCCACACTGGTCTTGGTGACGATACCGGCAATGGTATCATCCTCCTGCAGCACCACCACATAGGGCGCATTGGAGTCCAGCAGATAGTCAAAGCTCTCGCGCGCGTCATCGCCCACCCGCACCGTGCGGGCCGTCTGGCGCACCAGAGGCTCAATGGTATGCAGTGTCCGGCCCCAGCGGCGAATGTCGCCGATGGACACGGTTCCCTTGTAGTGTCCCTCCTCGTCGGTGACCAGCAGCGTATCCACGCTGGAACGTGCCATACGCTCGGCGCATTCCAACACGCCGCGGTTTTGCTGCACCGTGCGGATGTTGGTACGCATAAAGCTCTCCACCGTAGAGGGCGCCGCCGTATCGGCTGCACGCTTACCCAAGAAGCTGCGCACCAGATCGCTGGCCGGATTCTCCAGCATCTGCTCCGGGGAGGCCATCTGCTCGATCTTGCCGGCGTTCAGGAAGAGGATCACATCTGCCAGCTTCAGCGCCTCATCCATGTCGTGGCTGACAAAGATGATGGTCTTATGGAGCGCCTGCTGCAGGTGCTTCACCTCGTCCTGCAAACTCTCGCGGGTCACGGGGTCCAGTGCGCTGAACGGCTCATCCATCAGCACGATAGGGGGCGAGGCCGCCAGAGCGCGCAGTACGCCGATACGCTGCTGCTGTCCACCGGACAGCTCCGAGGGATACTTGTCCGCGTACTGCTCCATATGTACCAGCTTCAGAAGGTCTTTGACGATCTCGTCGCAGCGGCTCTTCTCATACTTCAACAGCTTGGGCACCACGCAGATATTCTGTGCCACCGTCATATTGGGGAAAAGGCCGATCTGCTGGATGACATAGCCGATATGGCGGCGCAGCGTCACCTTATCCTCGTCGTAGATATTCTTTCCGTCAATGGAGATGGTGCCGGAATCAATATCGATCAGGCGGTTAATGGTCTTGAGTGTTGTGGTCTTGCCGCAGCCCGACGGGCCGATGAGCACCACGAACTGTCCGTCCTCGATGGTAAAATTCAGATCTTTCAAAATCGGCGTTTTACCGTAGCTTTTACACACATGTTCAAATTGGATCACAGCTTTTCCTCCTTTACCGCAACTAAATGCCGTGCCGCTTCCGCCGCCTCCGGCGTTCCTACCAGCACGATCACATCCCCGTCATAGAGCTCCGCATAGGGGCCCGGGGATAAAATCACCTTCTGCCCGCGGCGGATACCAACGATGGTCCCGCCGGTGGCCTGCCAGAATTTCAAGGCACCGATGCTCTTACCCACCAGCGGCGAGCCGCTGGGCACCTCCACCTCGTAGTTGGGCAGGGGTTCCTCCGAGGCGAAGGTCTCCCGTCCTTTCAACAGAGCCGTCATGGTTTGTTCCATGCGCCGGTGCAGATTCTCGTATTCTTTCATCAAGGCATCCATCTGCCCCTTGATGGCCCGCATATCAGTGCTGTCCTCAAAATTCTCAATATAGCGCCGTGCGCTGTCTGCCGAGAGCACGACCACCCCGCTCTGGGGCTTTACCTCGACCACCTTCATATCTGCCAGCAGCCGCAGTGCCCGGCGGATCGTCTCCGGGGAGACATTGTACTCCGACGCCATCACGGAGCGGCCGTAGATCCGATCCCCTTCATTCAATTCGCCGCGCGCTATACGCCGCGCCAAATCCAGTGCGATCCGTAAATACTGGGACGGTACCACTGTCTGCTTCATCTTCTATTCCACCTAACTTTTGGATTGAACATGTTCTATTATAAACTGCCAACTCGTAATTGTAAATAGGTGTGTTAGTTAACATTCTGTGAAGAATTGTTGCATATAGTCGAAAAAAAAGAGAGAAGCCGCAGCTTCTCTCCCTAAATCATTCAGTTAGTCAATATGTAAGTCCCGCAATTCGGACAGTAATTGCTCAAAATTCTGAAAGCGCCACTGGGCAGTGGACAGATCCTGAGCGCCGCTGGAAGGATTTTCAAACCCCCAGCAGCACATCCCGGCGGCATGGGCGGCAAGGGCTCCGTTCCGGGAATCCTCGATCACCAGACATTCCTCCGCCGGAGCATGGAGCGCCTCCGCCGCCATAAGGAATACATCCGGCGCCGGTTTGGGATGGGCAGCATAGATGCCGCTGCAAAGGGCGTCAAAGCAGTCCTCCAATTCCAAAAAGCTCACGCACTGTTGAATTTCCGCCGGGGACGAGGAGGAAGCCACCGCCATGCGATACCCGCGTCGGCGCAGCCGGCGCACGGTCTCCTTAACACCGGGAATTTCCGGAATGCCGCAGCGGCGGATATAGTCCGCCTTGGCCCGCAAAAATTCCTGCACCAGTTCCTTCTGCCGTTCCCGCAGATCCACCCCATACACCTGCCGCACGAGGGTGAACAGTGCGTCCAGATTGGAGCCGATACAATTCTGGTAGTGGGAAAAATCCACCTCCACACCGCAATCGGCAAAGATCTTATGCCAGAGTTGGAAATGAAGACGTTCGGAGTCCATCAGTACCCCGTCCATATCAAATAAAATGCAGCGGATCATCGGTGTTTCTCCTCCTCAAAAAAAGGGCCGTCTTGTGGACGGCCCCTGTTTTTCTCTTATTTTTTCAGCTCGCCGTTGGCAGCAGCGGTCAGATATGCGTTGATGAAGCCGTCGATATCGCCGTCCATCACCGCCTGAATGTTGCCCATCTCGTAGCCGGTACGGGTATCCTTGGCCAGCGTATAGGGCATGAACACATAGGATCGAATCTGGCTGCCCCACTCGATCTTCATCTGCACGCCCTTGATGTCGGAGATCTTCTCGGCGTGCTGCTGGATCTTCAGCTCCACCAGCTTTGCCTTCAGCATCTTCATAGCGTTGTCTCTGTTCTGGAACTGGCTGCGCTCGGTCTGGCAGAACACCACGATACCGGTGGGCAGGTGGGTCAGACGCACAGCGGAAGAGGTCTTATTGATGTGCTGACCACCGGCACCGGAGGAGCGGCAGGCCTGCATTTCGATCTCGTCGGGCCGAATCTCGATGTCGCTGTCATCGGGCATTTCCGGCATGACCTCCAGCGCAGCAAAGCTGGTCTGGCGGCGTGCGTTAGCGTCAAAGGGAGAGACACGCACCAGACGATGCACGCCGTTTTCACTCTTCAGATAGCCGTAGGCGTTCTCGCCCTCAATGAGGATGGTGGCACTCTTGATGCCCGCCTCATCACCGGCCTCGTAGTCCAGCAGCTGATAGGTATAGCCGTGGCGCTCGGCCCAGCGGGTATACATACGATAGAGCATGCTGGCCCAGTCCTGTGCCTCGGTGCCGCCGGCACCGGCATGGAAGGTAAGAATGGCGTTGTTGGCGTCATACTCGCCGTTCAGAAGGGCGGCCAGACGGCGCTCGCTGATCTCCTTCTCCAGCGCCTCGTATCCGCTGGTCACATCCTCCAGCAAGGACTCGTCGTCCTCCTCCTGGCCCATCTCACACATGGTCAGGGTGTCCTCCCACTGGGAGACCAGGCGGTCGTGCTTATGGATTTTGTTCTCCAGACGCTTGATCTGCTGGGAAACCTTGGTGGAGTGCTCCAGATCATTCCAGAAACCGTCCTGCTCCGTTTCCGCCTGCAGTGCGCTCAGCTCTTCCCTGGCCTTGGGAATACCCAGAGCCTTTTCCAGCTCGCCCAGCGTGGGCTCCAGTGCCAGAAGCTTCTGCTTATATTCATCGTATTCAATGACTGCCATACTCGGTGTCTCCTTTTGCGAAATATTTCCTTAACCATCTCATTATACCCATGAAGGGCGATTTTGTAAAGAAGAAAGTACGATTTTCCCGCCAAACACAGGGAAAAACCCGGCATGCTCAAGTACATACCGGGTTTACTTCGGGTCAAAGGGGGTCCAGCCGCTCCAGCAGCATGGGCAGCGCCCGTTCAAACTCCACACCATAGCGAGGTGCAGCCGGGTCGGCGCAGGTAATACGGATGCAGTGGAGCACAAAATCCACCGCCAGTGCCAGCGCTTCCTCCAGAGAAAGTCCGCGCATCACGCCGCCCACGGTGGTCGAGGCAAAAATATCGCCGGTGCCGGAGTAGTGGACGGGGATCTTCTCGTTAAAATAGGAGAAATAGCGATCGTTCTGCCGGTCATAGGACATGACGCCCAGCTCACCGGGGCGCAGGGATACGCCGGTAATAGCGGCGCACTTGGCGCCCAGATCTGTCAGCTTGCGCAGCAGTTGGCGAATCTCCTCCTCGCCGTAATCCTCCCGGTAGGGGGTGTCGGTCAGGAGGCAGGCCTCCGTCAAATTGGGCAGCACCACATCGGCACGGCGGCACATTTTGACCATGCTGGCGGGGAAGTCCTCCCGGAAGGGGGCATAGAGCTTGCCATGGTCGGCCATGGCCGGGTCCACAAACAGCTGCGTCTTTTCCTCACGCAGCAGATCGAAGGCGGCACAGATCTGCTCGGCCTGCTCCGGTGTAGCCATATAGCCGGTATAAACGGCATCCAGAGAGATACCCTGGCTCTTCCAGTGCTGCGCCACCGGCAAAATACGATCCGTGAGATCCTGGGAGATGAAGTCAGGGAACTCCGTATGGGTGCTGAGCACCGCCGTAGGGATGACGGCACACTCCACCGCCATAGCCGACAGTACCGGCAGCGCCACCGTTAGGGAACAGCGCCCCAGACAGGAAATATCCTGTATACTTGCTACACGTTTCATACCTGTGACCTCACATCTCTCATTTTCCGCCTTTTGCAGCTCAATGAGCAGTATAGCACACTTTCCCAGCCTTGCAAAGCATCAATCCCCGGCTTTTCCCAGCAGTTCTGCTCCTTCTGCCATGAACCCGTCTTCCCAACAAATTCCTGTGGGATTTTTTGGAAAAACCTGCTATAATAGGGAGCATATCCGTATTTTGCTTTACAATAAACACTTTTTGAGGGGAGGTGCTGCCTTTGAAACGCATACGGCCAAAATCAGTTTTGCTTGTTTTACTGCTCCTTACGGGCTGCACCGTTGTGCTGTTTTCCCTCATGCAGGACTATCCCACGCAGCCTTCCCAGATCCGCAGCGATCAGCTGACAGGGGAATACTGCATTGGCAGCGGGCCGTGGCAGGAACTGACAGAAGAGTCTCCTCTCCCTGCTTTTGATGGGCCGCTGACTTTCCGCGGGCATCTGCCTCAAAACATGGGCACTGGTACGCAATTCCATTTCCTGCTCGATCATCTGGCTATTACCGTATCCGTCAATGACCATCTTCTCTATTCTCAGCGCATGGATTGCGTGGCGAATCCCAGTCTCCGCCGCGAGATGTGCGGAAAAGCGTGGTTCTCTCGGACGATATACCACAACTATACACAAGATGATGTGATAGAAATTCATCTTTATAACCTGCATAAAGCGGGGAATCCCAACGCTTACCGCGACTTCTTCAGCTCCCTGTGTGACGGGCCTCTCTCCTCGTTGGACTATGAGCTTACGGAGGCAAGCCGCGCAGAGCTGCTGCTGGGCACAATCGTGGTCATGGTCGCTTTCGCCCTCTTCGGCGTGGCGCTGGTCTCCTGCACAGCAGATTTCCCCTTGGGTGTCAGCCTGTGGAAATGGGGCGTCGTGTGTCTCTTTTCCGGACTCTATCTCCAGCTGGATGCACCACTCCTGTCGTTTCAAGGCCCTCCGCTGTACTTTCGCACCACACTGCAAGTCATCTGCACCATGTTCTCCGCCCTATTCATTCATCTCCACATCGCGGAATGTCTCACAGGTTGGCGGAAGAAATGTGCAACTTTTCTCACCGTGTGCTGCCAGTGTGTCATCGTCGTACTGCTGCTCTTCTCCCTGATCCAGGGCACGCCTCTCTACGATGTCGCTATTGTCTGGGTCCCGTGGCAAATCTTTTTATCCGCCTGCTTTATTATCTTTTGTCTTTTGGAATGGTGCAACGCCGCCATGCCCTTCTTTTTGCTGCTCAGCAGCCTCCTGCTGCTGACCGCCATTTTACTGGATCTCCTCAACATCCGCATGTCCCCGTTTTCCCAAGGTGCGCTGGTCAAAGCCGCCTTTTTGCTGCTCTTCACCCTGAAGATTCTGTGGCTGCTGACGCGCGTTCCCGCCACCTACAAGGCGGCCGCCCGTGCGCAAAAACTGGAAGCGGAGCTGGCAGAGAGCCAGTTCGATGCCGCCATGAGCCAAATCCAGCCCCACTTCCTCTATAATGCCCTCGGCTCCATCTACTATCTCTGCACCAAAGATCCCCCCAAGGCGCAAAAGGCCATCGGCGATTTCTCAGAATACCTGCGCATGAACTTAGGTTCTCTGCGGCAAAAAACGCCCATCCCTTTCCAAACGGAGTTACAGCATATTCGGACATATCTGGCATTGGAGAAGATGTCCTCCGAAGACGAGCTGACATATCAATTCCACATCCATACCGTTGATTTTTCCGTACCGGCTCTCTCCGTACAGCCGCTGGTGGAAAATGCCGTCAAACACGGCATCTTCAAAAAACCGGGCGGCGGCACTGTAACAATCCGTTCTGAGGAGTACACCGACCACTTTGAGATTACCGTAGAGGACGATGGCGTGGGCTTTGATCCCAACCAGCCGCCTCAGAGCGAGCGCATCCACATCGGAATCCAAAATGTGCGGCAACGGTTAGCCGCTATGTGCGACGGGCAGCTGGAAATCCGCAGTCAACCCGGAAGCGGAACCACTGCCACCATTATTCTGCCGAAAGGAGGCCAGAAGCATGAAGATCCTGGCTGTTGACGATAAAAAACTGGCACTGGAAGCTCTCACAGACGCCATTGCCACCGCTGCGCCGGGCGCAGAGATCTACAGCTTTCGCAGCCCCGATGACGCACTGCAATTCTCCCTGAACACCCCCTGTGACGTGGCCTTTCTGGATATCGATATGCAGGGCATGAACGGCATTGCGTTGGCGAAAAAGCTGAAACTCCTGTTTCCCCAGATCAACGTGATTTTCGCCACCGGCTACCACGATTTTGCGGAGGATGCGCTGGCACTGCATTGCAGCGGCTACCTCATGAAACCCATTACGCCGGAGAAAGTGCGGCTGGAACTGTCTGATCTGCGCCACCCCATTTGCCCGGATAAGGGCAAACGCGTCCGATTTCAGACATTCGGCAACTTTGAAGTGTACATTGACGGACAGCCGGTAAAATTTCACTATGAAAAAGCCAAGGAACTGCTGGCCTATCTGGTAGACCGCGGCACCTTCTGCACCAACCACGAGATCATGGCCACCCTGTGGGAGCATGACCCCAGCAGCTCTTATTTCCGCACTCTGCGCAAGGAGCTGGTGGATGTATTCAAGCGCGCCGGCTGTGAGGATGTGCTGGTACAGCAGCGGGGCAAGCTGGGGATCGTCCCGGATCTGGTGGACTGCGATTGCTATGCGTGGAAAAAAGGCGAGCCCTGCGCACTGAACGCCTATCACGGTGAATATATGTCCCAATACAGCTGGGGCGAGTTCACATTAGGCACTTTAAACGAAAGTCAGTTCTGATTTCTTTCTCTGGTCGCAAAAGTGTGACGCTTTCACAACACTTTCTTGTGTATAATATCTAAATACGACGCATAATACACAGGGATTTTCCCACAAGCAGCTGCCTTCGGTAAGCTGCTATCATTTTCACGAGAAACGAGGTGTTTGCTTTGACAAAAGCCGAGCGTAGGAGCCGGACCGATCAGAATATCCGTGAAGCGGCCATCGAGGTTTTTGCCGAGTGCGGCTATGAACGGGCCGCAATTTCCAATATTGCCTCCCGAGCTGGTATTTCCAACGGACTTATCATTCAGAATTTCGGCTGCAAACTGGATCTTTTTAAAAATATTCTGGACGAGATATTCTCTCCGCTGAAAGAGGTATACAGCCAGGTCCACAGCGACCACTGGGAAGATTATTTGACTGCACTGCTCCACTATCTGATGGATCGCTGCCAAAATGAGGATTCCCGCACGCGGTTCCGTTTTGCTGTCACCATGTGTCTGAGCAAGGATACTCCCGCCTGCTATCGCGAGAAGGCTCTGGCGGAATGCAGCCACGACCTCGCCGCAGAGGCTCTGCTGCAGGGACAGCAGCGAGGCGAGATCAAGGACGGCGATATTACCGCGCAGTACATTCTCTTTTCCCGCATTGCCTGTGTCACCATCCAAAGCTGCACGGACGCCGGCATTTCCTTCCCTCCGGACGAGTGGTTTTTGCAGCTGGTTCGCAAATAAGTCCCCCCGCTAAAGACACCCTCTTTTTCGCAGCCCCCCGCTTTTACCATACCCTCTCCAACTACCGCAAGCAGAACGGCTAACGGCTGGTATCTGCCTGAACAAGAAAATCGGAGCGTGGTACTCATGAAAAAATTTCTTAAAATTCTTGGAGTCCTCTTAGGGATTATCTTTGCCGCCTTTATTGCTCTCGCTATTTTAGGCTGCATTGTCGGATCCGATGAAGAATCGGATAGCGAAATCTATACATATACGCCCGATGTCATCGCCGAATATGAGCCTTTATTCCCACCATGGGGACAGGTCGATGAGAGCACCATAACTGATGCCATGTATTATGACACCATCGAGGAGGCCATCGAGCACGACGAGGCACTGGCCGAAAGCGATGAAGAAAGCAAAAAAGATGCCCATATGTTAAACCGCATTTCCGAAATTTTACACACATGGGAAGGTGAAGAATATGTGACCGTCTATTATCGCTCAGAAAATGCCGACCAGTCCAAGCAGGGCTTTGTATTGGCCAAGTGCAGGAAAAAAGATTTTGACGGAAAAACGAAATACGCCTACAGCACCGCCCAGTATACTATAGCGAGACGGAACGGGAAAATGCTTATCAACTTTGAAGAAGACATCGGTTCGAACTTGCGCCTGAGCGATGCTATGCAGGAGTTGAATCCCACCTATCCCAACACACGGTTTGCCTGTGGATATGCCTATGATGAAAACATCTATACGCTGGAGGTCGAAGGGCAAAAACCGGATGGTATCCTTGCCTTTGATGTATACGGCAGAACAACCTATTTTTGGTACTATGAAAATCTGAAGAGCGACAAGGCAGGTGGTTCTTTGCGCTATACCGTTCACAGAGGACACTAAATTCAACAATGCACTCACTCCATTTTCTAATGGAATGAGTGCATTGTTTTTTTCTTTCCGATAAAATTATCCGTTCTTTTCTTCTTCCACATAGAACATGATTTTTGTAATAAACTCCTCCTCGTATCTGGAGGTAATATAATCGTTGATACAAAATTCGTAGGAGTCGGATTGGATCTTCAAATGCTGCTCCCTGCAATACTGTATCAGCTTCAAATATGAGCGGCCAATATCGTAGTAGTTTCCGAAATGGTAGATCGCTGCCGTTAAGCCTTTTGGCAGCATAATAATATTGGAGACATCCGGAATATTTTCAGTGGTCAAAAACGCCATTTTCGCCTGCGTATATCGCCCCGCCCGGATGTGTTCCAGCGGAACTGACACACCGCACTGAAAGAAAACGGGCAAATCATTGCTCAGCGCCTGTGCATAGCATTGTTTGGTGGCAATACTGATTTCTTTCATGCTGTACGGCTTTGCCACGTCACTGTAGAGGATATAGGTGCCCTCTGTTCTTTCAATAATCGGCTCTGCCGTCTTTTGGGAATAGGCCTGTTCCACCTGCTCACAGCGATGCGCCAATCTGTTTTGGATGAGGGAGAGCTCCTGTATTTTCTTTTCTATAACGGACAGCTGGCGGCGAAAGAAAACAATGCTGTTCTTGGTGGTGAAATCCTGCATATGCTTTTTGATATCATTTAAGGAAAAGCCAATCTTTTTCATGATAAGAATGGTATCCAGATAATCCAGTTGCTCTGCACTATAATACCGATATCCGGTTTCCGGGTCCGTATAGCTGGGTTTGAACAGGCCGATTTTATCATAGTACAGCAGGGTCTGCTTGGAGATGTTTTGAAATTTCGCCAGTTCTCCCGCCGAGAACATATTTTTCATTGTTCATTTTCACCCCTTGACTATATAGTAACTATATACTTTATTATAGCCTTTAGGGCGCAAAACGCAAGGAGAACAACGCATCTCCGTTCCATACGCATGACGGCGTTTTCCCCCATTACTCACCCTATATTTTCCGGAGGCCAGCATGAACATATTTACAAAGCCCTTGACTTACAGACAATTTTTGAAATATTTACTGCCCTCGATCTTGACGATGGTTTTTCTCTCGTTCTATACCACCATCGACGGTTTCTTTGTCTCCCGGTATGCCGATTCAGATGCGCTGGCCGGCATCAATATCGTGATTCCGATCACGTGCCTTGTGTTTGGTACATCCGTGATGCTGGCCACCGGTGCCGGTGCGATCATCGGAGAACACATGGGAAGAAATGAGCAAAAAAAGGCGAACGAAATCTTCAGCATGATTTCTCTTGTACTGCTGGTATTTTCCATTGTTTTTTCCGTGGTGGGCATTCTTTTTTTGAAGCCGATTGCAACGCTTCTGGGTGCCAGCGAAAGATTGATGCCCCATGTTCTGCCCTACGCCTTCGTTGTGTTTGCAGGCACCATTCCCATGGCATTTAAGCTGTTCTTTGAATATCTGGTCCGCACCGACGGCAAGCCGGAGATCGGCTTGAAAATGTCTATTGTGGGTCTCATCTTGAATGTGATCCTTGACTACATTTTTGTGGGCGTTTTTAGACTGGGCACCTTCGGTGCCGCCCTGGGTACGGTTTTCTCCATTGGCACCAGCGCTGTGATCGGTCTTGTTTACTTCTTAAAGCACAGCAATATCCGCTTTTGCAAGGCGAAAATGGATTTCCGTATTCTTTGGAAATCCTGCTCCAACGGAAGCAGCGAAATGCTGACAGAGCTTTCTACCGGCATCACAACTCTGCTTTTCAATCTGATTATTCTGCAAAAATTCGGTGAAGATGGCGTTGCGGCGGTAACGATCATTATGTATATTTACTATTTCTTTATCGCCTTTTATATGGGCATTGCGGTCGCCACCGCCCCTGTTGTCAGCTACAATCTGGGCGCGAATAACAAGGCAAAGATCAAAGAAACGCTGAAGTACAGCTTTATCACCATTGGCATGACTGCGATCATGATCATGGCCATTCTCTTTGTCGGCGGCGAGTTTATTATTGGCTTATTCACCAATAATGACCATGTATTTGCTTTGACCGTCAACGCGCTGCTCTATTTCAGCCCCGTATTCCTTTTCATCGGCGTAAACGTGTTCCTATCCGGCTACTTTACCGCCCTCGGTGACGGCTTTACTTCTGCTGTGATTTCTACGCTGCGTTCTTTGCTTTTCGTCATTGTATTTATTTTTGCATTGCCGCCGCTGGTGGGTGTGAACGGTGTTTGGATGACCATGCCTTTAGCTGAAATTTGCACCATCGTGATTTCGCTATTCCTATATAACAAAAAGGGGAAAAAGTATATTGCCGACTAAACCGGTCATCCCCTCCCCATACAGCCATGCACGAACACGGCGCTTCTTTTTATACACAATGAGGCGCAGCTCGACGGCAACACTGTCCGTGTGGATATGGGTAATTTCGAAGGCCAGCTGATGGCCGTAGAGGTTGAGGGCAATGTTTTGCCCCCGGACCTCCCATAACCCCAATAGCCCCCAGACCGGAGACAGCACGCCTGTGCTCACTCTTGTCAGTCTGCTTCTGGTATCTGCTGCAGCCACCGCAGTTCTGCTCGTTGGTAAAAAACGCAGAACGGTACAGTAAACAGGAAATATAAGTACATACCACAGCCAAACGTTTTATCGTGCTGTATAGCAAAAGATGCTCGCCCTTGCGGCGAGCATCTTTTGCTATACAGCGGTTTATACTTCTGCTTTTCATTATCTTTTCTATGGCAGCTTACGACTTCTTCGTTTCTCCCCCCATCCGGGGCTTGCTTTTTTTCAAAAAATACGATAAACTGTATAAGGTTCTGCATTTTTATGCATTTTTTCTAACTGATCCAAATGACAATATTAAAGGTAAGGACTGAGTCTATGAAACTTCTGAAAAACAGAACATTTTACAAGTTCCTGATTCCATCCCTAATCGGCATGACCCTGTTTGTGATACCAATCCGCAGCGGCGGCAATCTGACCATCCCCATCGCAGTGATTGCAAACCGTCTGCTGGATCTCATGGGAACCCACAGTACTCTGGTCATCTATGTGCTGGTCTCTCTCAGCGCCTTGATCAGCATCGTCCATAAGATCCATAAAATTCCATTTATCCGGGATCATGAGAAGCTGAACAACCTATTTGACATCAAGGGGATCTGGTTTCTGATCCGTATTCTGGGCCTGATCCTTGTCAATATGCTCTTCTGGGGCATCGGCCCCGAGATGGTTCTCAGCGAGGATACCGGCGGTCTGGTCATCCACGGCTTGATGCCCATTCTGGTCTGTGTGTTCCTGCTGGCCGGCATGCTGCTGAGCCTGCTTCTGAACTTCGGCCTGCTGGATTTTTTTGGTGCGCTGCTCATCAAGTTCATGCGTCCGGTCTTCAATCTGCCGGGCAGAAGCGCACTGGACTGCATCGCCTCCTGGCTGGGCGATGGCTCTGTGGGTGTACTGCTCACTGCCAAGCAGTACGAGGAGGGGTTTTACTCCAAGCGAGAGGCCACGGTCATCGCCACCACCTTCTCCGCCGTCAGTATCACCTTCTGTCTTGTCGTCATCAGCGAGGTCAATCTGGAGCACATGTTTATCCCCTTCTACTTAACTGTTGGACTGGCCGGCATTGTGGCGGCTATCGTGGTGCCCAAGCTGCCCCCGCTCTCCCGTGTCCCCGATTCCTACTGCGTGCAAAAGCCCTATCCGGAGGACATTCCTGAAGGCAGCACCGCTTTCCAGTACGGAATCCAGCTGGCCCTAAACAAGGCAGAACAGGCCCCTACTGTGGGAGCATTCCTGAAGGAGGGCTTTGGCACGGTATGCGAGATGTGGTTTGGTACCCTTCCCGTCATTTTGAGTTTGGGAACTCTGGCTCTGATCGTGGCTGAGTACACTCCCGTGTTCAAAATCCTTGGTCTGGTCTTCATCCCCTTCTACAAGCTGCTGCAAATCCCAGAGGCCGCCGCTGCCAGCCAGACGGTGATCGTGGGCTTCGCAGATATGTTCCTGCCCAGCGTCATCGCCAGCAGCTTTGAGAGTGATATGACCAAATTCGTGGTGGCTGCCACCAGCGTCACCCAGCTCATTTATATGTCCGAGATTGGAAGCATCATCATGGGCAGCAAAATTCCCGTCTCCCTAAAAAATCTGTTTCTCATTTTCCTGGAGCGAACCATCGTGACCCTGCCCGTCATCGCTTTGATCGCCCACCTCATTTTCTGATGTTATGAGGTAAATACGCATATCGGCGGCTTCCTTTTTGCAGCCGCAGCATTGCATATTAAACGGCACCCCATTTGTTCGACAGTATGATCTACTGAAAAACAAATGGGGTGCTTTTATCTGGCAAGCGGCACACGAAACCAGCGTGATCCGCCAGCTTTTTTACCCACTTCCGGGAACTGCCGGACGCGGCGGAACGCAAGGCGGTCGCCTATTGGGCTCTCATGGTACTCTCGCCTACGTGTCCATTTCCAAAGATCACGCATTATGGAGAAATCCCACATCCAACGGAGGAAGCTCGTACAGAGCTTCCCCAAAAATTATTATTGCACTTCCCGTGTCCAGCCAAACGGGTCTTGCAACTCGCCCCACTGGATGCCGGTGAGTGTGTCGTACAGCTTCTTGGTCAGCTCGCCCGTCTCGAAGTGATTGACTGTGACGATATCGCCCCTGTAGTTCAACTCGCCCACAGGAGAAATCACAGCGGCTGTTCCCGTACCGAAAACCTCCTCCAGCGTGCCGTCCTTGCCGGCATCCATCAGCTCGTCAATCGCCAGCTGCCGCTCCTCGACCTCATAGCCCCAGGACTTCAGCAAATGGAGGATGGAGTCTCTGGTAACGCCGGGGAGCACGGTTCCGTCGCAGGGCGCGGTCACAATCTTATTCTTGATCTTGAACATAACGTTCATCGTTCCGACTTCTTCGACGTACTTCCGATGGACACCATCCAGCCACAAAACCTGTGTGTAACCCAGCTTTTCAGCCTTCATCTGCGCAGCGATGCTGG
>JAHHSH010000018.1 GCA_020025345.1 Oscillospiraceae bacterium
ACTTATAAAACTGAGCTTTTAACTCAATCAATAAGGCAACAGAAGTTGCCAACCGCATCTGCGGTTTTCGGCATTCGACCCGGCTGTCCGTATGGCCTTAGCCGATCTGAAATCGGCGGTCGTATCTTGCTTTGGAAAGACTCTTTCCAATTGAGACGCATAAATTTTAACACTTGACAAAAGGATTGTCAACCGTTCGCCTAAATTTTCGGAATATTTTCTTGAAAGGCCGGGAAATGGGGAGAAAAGCGCAAGTTCAGTTCGCTGCCGCTCGCCGGTAGAGCGGGGGATATTACATATAATAGTTGAAAATTCTGCGAGAATATGCTATTATTTCATAATACTGAACAGTGGCGCAGTATCCTAGTCAGATCTGCCGTTTCCGAAGAAGGGCCTAAAAATCCTTTAAAGGGCACAACTGTGAAGCCATTGGTGCCTGCTTTTTACGCCCAGTTTGGGGTGGGTGCTGGTGGTAGGCAACGGGATTTCCTGTTGCCTGCGAGTGTAGGGCGCCCTCCAATGGCATGGAGGACCCGACCCTGCTTTCGTGGAGACCTGCTGTTGTGCATGGGCGGACTCCCTTGTTGGTAATCGACCCGTGTACGAAGCAGATTGAGAACCTGCAATGCGGTGCTAAATATCGCAAGATATGAACGCTGTGTGCAGAGTAGCCTGCCTTGCGTGGGTATGGCGAATAGAGGAGCTTATGCATGAAATCCCCGGCCAGGGATGCAGTGCTATTCTCTTGAAACCTTATCTGCAAAAGAGGCTAAGAAACGGTTTGACTGCAGTGGAAATCACCTAGGCTGTCCTTTGGGGTGTCGGGGGGATTGCAGTACGGACTAAGTGGCAGTCGGGTACCATGACCGGTAACATCATGGCATAGCACCGAACGGGAAACCGCCTGATCGGCAACGAGAGGTGTGCTGTGGGGAAATCCAACCCGTACCTAAGCCGTAAGATTAACTCCTGAAACTGCCCTGTTCAGTAATTTTTTATGAGTGAGGATTGAAATTTTTTGAGCGATAAGGAAAAAAATAAGAAGAAACGCAAGGGCCATTGGGCGCTGCGTGTTTTCTTGATTTCAGTGGCCTTGTCTGCCGTGTTGAGCTTTTTTTCATCTACGGCTCTGGCCGGTACCGGCTATGTTGTCGCACTTTCGGTGCTGGCGGTTTTCATAGCGCTTGGACTTGTTTTTGATATGATCGGTGTGGCAGTTACTGCTGCCGATCCCAAGCCGTTTCACTCGATGGCAGCCCACAAGGAAAAGGGCGGCCATGAGGCAGTGCGCCTTTTGAGTAAGGCCAACGAGGTAAGTTCCTTTTGCAATGACGTAGTAGGAGACATTTGCGGTATTGTCAGCGGCTCTACGGCAGCTGTGATCGTAACGGAACTACAGCAGAACTTCAATACAAACACGGTACTTCTTTCCATCGGTGTTACGGCACTCATCTCCGGTATCACCATCGGTGGCAAAGCATTGGGCAAGTCGGTAGCTATCAACGACAGTACCAAAGTTGTCTATCGTGTGGCGCGGATTATGCACGCGTTACACCTTTTCCGCAGATAGGAGATGTTTTGTCTTGATTTTAGAGAAGATTCATAATTCTTCGGATATAAAAGCGCTCAGCGATGAGGAAGTACGTCAGCTCTGCGGAGAGCTTCGCCGTTTTCTCATCAACAGCGTATCTAAAACAGGTGGCCATCTGGCGTCCAATCTGGGCGTGGTGGAGCTGACGGTGGCGATCCACCGTGTTTTTGACACAAGAGAAGATCGATTGGTGTTTGATGTAGGACACCAGTGTTATGTACATAAGGCCCTTACCGGCCGCAGTGACCGTTTTGATACACTGCGCCAGTTTCAGGGTCTTTCTGGCTTTCCCAAGCCCTATGAGAGCAAGGACGATGCCTTTATTGCCGGACATGCCTCCAACTCTGTGTCGGTGGCACTGGGTATGGCTCGGGCGCGTACCCTTGCAAAGGAGAAGTATCATGTACTGGCTCTCACGGGGGATGGTGCGCTGACCGGCGGCCTCAGTTTTGAAGGCCTCAATAATGCCGGCGCATCTCGTGAGCCCATGATCGTGATCCTGAATGATAATGGAATGTCCATTGATGCCAATGTCGGGGCCATGTCCCGACATCTCTCCGCGTTGCGAACCAGTCGAGGGTATGATGAATTCAAGCGCCGCTACCGTAAGGCTTTGAATCAGTCGGCAGTAGGACGTAAGGTTTATGAAGCAGGCCATGATGTAAAAAAGGCACTCAAGAGCTCTCTCATTCCGGAGGGCAGCTTCTTTGAGACTATGGGATTCCGATATATAGGGCCGGTAGATGGTCACGATGTTGCGGCACTGACGGAGACACTGCAATGGGCTAAAGAACAAGATGGCCCTGTTCTGGTGCATGTCTATACCATAAAGGGAAAGGGATATCGTTTTGCAGAACAGGAGCCGGAGAAATTCCACGGTGTAGCACCTTTTGATATAGCCACAGGTGCGCCGAAAAAAGAGTCCGGCCCCAGTTTTTCCAGCGTATTTGGTGAGGCACTCAGTGATCTTGCCAGAGAAGATCAGAGAATCTGCGCTATTTCCGCTGCCATGGCGAGTGGTACAGGTTTGAATGGATTTGCAAAGCTGTTCCCTCGACGCTTCTTTGATGTGGGCATCTCTGAAGGGCATGCGGTGGCCATGGCTGCCGGTATGGCAAAGCAGGGAAGAGTGCCGGTGTTTGCGGTTTATTCCAGCTTTTTGCAGCGTGGCTTTGATATGCTTTTACACGATGTGTCCCTCAGCGGACTCCATGTGGTTCTTGGCGTGGATCGTGCCGGGCTGGTAGGCGCTGATGGCGAGACACACCACGGGTGTTTTGACCCTGCGTATCTCTCACTGATCCCCGGTATGACGGTGCTATGTCCTGCCAGCTTCAACGAAATGCGCGCCATGCTGCGCTATGCAGTGGAGGACGTGAACGGCCCGGTGGCTGTTCGATATCCCCGCGGCGGCGAGGGCGGATATCAAGACTGCTGCGGCAATGAGGCTGCAACGGTATTGCGGCAGGGCGATGATTGCACAATCGTCAGCTATGGTGTTTTGATTAACGAAGCACTGTCTGCGGCAGAGATATTGGAGCAAAATGGAATTTCTGCGCGAGTGGTGAAGCTCAACCGTATTTCTCCTCTGCAAACGGAAGATATTCGCGATGTTCTGACAGGTACAGAGCGATTGCTGGTACTGGAGGATTGCGTACAGTCCGGTTGTGTGGGAGAGCGGATCACCACTTTGATGGTGCAGGCGGGGATTGGCCCGAAGCACCTTGTTTTGAAGAATTGCGGCGATACATTTATAACCCAGGGCAGCGTTGCACAGTTGAACCACGCGCTGGGACTGGATGCGGAAGGTGTCGCCTGTGCGGTGGAGGAAATGCTGCATGAGTGCTAAGACAAGATTGGACGTTCTGCTGGTAGAACGTGGTTTTTTTGATAGTCGGCATAAGGCGCAGGCCGTTATTATGAGTGGCAGCGTTTTTGTGGGAGGGCAGCGGGTGGACAAGCCCGGAACTTCCGTGCCCAACGAAGCCGTGATTGAGGTGCGCGGCCATGTGCTGCCCTATGTGAGCCGTGGTGGTTTGAAGTTGGAGAAGGCCATGAAGACCTTTCCACTGACGCTGGAGGGGAAGATTTGCGCAGATATTGGCGCATCCACCGGCGGATTTACCGACTGTATGCTCCAAAATGGAGCAATTAAGGTTTACTCAGTGGATGTGGGTTACGGACAGCTCGATTGGAAGCTGCGGAATGACCCGCGTGTTGTCTGTATGGAGCGCACCAATGCCCGGTATCTCACCCATGAGGAGATTCCGGACGAGTTGGATTTCGCATCAATCGATGTATCTTTCATCTCCTTGAAGTTGATTTTTCCGGCACTGTATGGCCTTTTGAAGGATGGCGGAGAAATTGCCTGCCTCATTAAACCGCAGTTTGAAGCTGGACGTGAGAAAGTGGGCAAGAAGGGCGTCGTCCGGGATCCAGCGGTTCATCTGGAAGTGTTAGAAAACTTTCTTGAACATGCAAAGGAAAATAACTTTACAGTTGTTGATATTACCTATTCTCCCATTCGTGGACCGGAGGGGAATATTGAATATCTGGGCTATCTCCGCAAAGAGACAGCTCCCAATGGTACATTTGATTTGGCCGCAATTGTGGAGGCATCCCACAGCGACCTGAAAGATTGAGAGGGTTGCCTTATGAAGAAAGTCATTCTCTGCCCGAATCCCTATCGAGATCATGATTTGCGTGTGGCCAAGGAGTCCCGGGAAATTTTGGAGGGGCTGGGCTTCAGCACGGTGGTTTGCTTACCGTTCCAAAGAGAGGGGTATGGCGAGGAAATGGGGGTTCCCATCCGTCCGTTACAGCAAGAGATCAAGTCTGCGGACTTGTTGATTGCTTTCGGAGGTGATGGTACGATTCTGCATCTGGCCAGAACCGTGGCACTGAATAATGTTCCTGTGTTGGGTATCAATCTGGGAAGCCTTGGTTTCATGTCTGAGCTGGAGCCTAACGAACTCCATCGACTGCGGGATTTGGCGGATTGGAACTTTACCGTAGAGTCTCGCATGATGTTGGATGTAAACGTGATCCGCGATGGTCGTAGCGTCTATAATAATATTGCAATCAATGATGCAGTTATCTCAAAAGGTTCTATTGCAAGAGTTGTAAGGTTGGGTATCTTTACAGAAGAAGGCCCGCTGACCCGAGTTGGCGGTGATGGTGTGATCATCAGCACACCTACCGGATCGACCGGATATTCTATGGCGGCCGGTGGCCCTATTGTGGAGCCGATGGCACGCAATCTGCTTATTACTCCTATCTGCCCCCATGCTATGCGAGCGGTGGCCTATGTCCTGGATCCCAGCCATGTGATTACCGTGGAGGCAGCTGACACCAACCGTAAATTCGTCTATCTTTCGGTAGATGGCGGTAAGGCATTCTCGTTGAAGAACGGTGATCAGGTGCGGGTAAAACAATCTCGTCATACGATGAAATTGGTTCGCCTTTCTAAGAAGGGCTTTTGCGAAATATTAGAGAAGAAAATGGGAACGGAGGCTGTCCGTTATGAAAAATGACCGACAAGAGCAGCTGCTGCAGATCATCACTGAAGAGGCGATTGAAACTCAGGAACAGCTGTTGGAACACTTACAGGCTCGGGGTATCAAATGCACACAGGCGACCATTTCCCGGGATATTAAGGAACTTCATCTGGTGAAGGAGCCTGCCGGGCAGGGACGCTACCGCTATGCGGTTTCCGGCCACCGGGCGAAGCTGAATTTTGCTGACCGTCTGCGTACGATCTTCCGAGAGAGCGTACTGAGTGTGGATTATGCCCAGAACCTGGTGGTCCTCAAGACGATGCCGGGACTGGCGCAGGGAGCGGCCTCTGCTCTGGATGGCATGGAAATCGGTGATATGGTGGGGTGCCTTGCCGGCGACGACACCGTTTTGATCGTTATGCGGAATTTGGAGAGCGCCTCAGATTTTACGGCAGAAATCAAAGAGATGATGCGCTGATAGAGCGCCTTACGGAGGGAAAAGATGCTGCAATTACTGCACATTGAAAATATTGCCATCATTGAACAGGCGGATATTACCTTCGAGCCCGGATTTAATGCTCTAACCGGTGAAACCGGTGCAGGTAAATCCATAGTGATCGATTCTATGAGCGCTGTTTTAGGGCAGCGCGCCTCCCGTGAACTGATTCGCACCGGCAGTGACAAGGCTTTTGTCAGCGCCTGCTTTACCTGCATCCCTAAGGGAGTGTGGGATACGCTGGGCGTGGAGCCGGAAGAGGAGTTGTTGCTGCAGCGTGAGATTCACACCGACGGAAAGAATGTCTGCCGCGCCAATGGCCGGCCCTTGACGGTGACGCAGCTGCGTGCAGTAGGCAATCAGCTTTTGAATATTCACGGGCAGCATGACGGGCAGCAATTACTGGACGAGGAACAGCACCTGGTCTATTTGGATGCCTTTGGCCGGGTCAGCGCGGAACTGGGTGCGTATCAGAAGAAATTCCATGCGTTGCAGGAATTGCGCCGTAAAATACAGGCGCTGCAAATGGATGAGGCGGAGAAAGCACGGCGCATGGATACCTTGCGCTATCAGATTGAGGAATTGGAACGGGCCAAGCTGAAGGTTGGGGAAGAGGAGACACTGATGAGCCGCCGCAGTCTCCTGCGCAACGGAGAGAAGTTTATCTCGGCTGTGGAGGGCGCTGATTACTGCCTCAACGGCGACGATGGAAGCGATGGTGCGCTGACGCTATTGCGGCAGGCCCAGACGGCTATCGGCACGGTGAAAAATTTGGACGAGAACTTTGAGGAGATGTTTTCCCGGCTGGAGTCCCTATACAGTGAGCTCTATGACCTGGCGGACACGGTTCGGGATCGGAGAGAGGACTTTGATTTCTCTCCGCATGAGCTGGACGAGGTGGAGAGCCGCTTAGATCAGCTGTATCGCTTGAAAAAGAAATACGGCCCTACGGTGGAGGAAATGCTGGATTATCTGGAGCGCTGCCGCCATGAGCTCAATTCCATTGAGGATGCCGATGATACGCTGCAGCGCTTGGAGCGCCAGCGCAGTAAGGCAGAGGAAGAGACACGAAAAGCTGCTGCGATCCTTTCTGAGGTACGCAAGGCCGCAGCCAAAGAGATGGAAAAGCAGATTCTTTCAGAACTTCAGCAGCTGGATATGGGAAAAATCCGTTTTGAAGTCTCCTTTGCGCCCCAAGAACCCTCGGAAAACGGCATGGATTCGGTACGCTTTCTCATGTCTGCCAACTTGGGCGAGGAGCTGCGTCCCATCCATAAAATTGCCTCCGGCGGTGAACTGGCCCGCATTATGCTGGCGATGAAGAATGTCCTCTCGGAGCAGGATCATGTAGGAACGCTGGTCTTTGACGAAGTGGATACCGGCGTTTCCGGACGTGCCGCGCAGAAGGTGGCGGAGAAGATCGCCCGGATCTCCCGGAAAAAGCAGGTGTTGTGTGTAACGCATCTGCCGCAGCTGGCAGCTATGGCTGACACCCATTTCTCAGTAGAGAAGGGGGAGTCCAATGGGCGCACCTATACCCGGGTGCAGGAGCTCTCGCGGCAGCAGCGGCGGGAGGAATTGGCTCGACTTACAGGTGGTGCCCATGTGTCGGAAGTCATGCTTTCCGGTGCGGAAGAATTGCTGGTAGAAGCGGAAAAATTCAGAAAAAACCTAAAAGATGCCAGATAATCGTTGACAAACGGAAAAATTATATTTATAATAACGCCGTTAACAAGTTTATGATGCCACAGCGATGAAGGGAAGAAGTAACCTGCTGTCAGCCTGCAAAGAGAAGCCCTGCTTGGTGAAAAGGGAAGAGGCAGAAGCACGGCGAATACATCCCGGAGCAGCCTTCTGAAAACGCTTTTTGCGTCGGTAGGGATGTGTCGGGTTCGCCCGTTACAGCGACAGGGTATGTTTGTACCCGATAAGGCTTCCATCCGTGAGGGTGGGGCGAACATGAGGTGGTACCGCGATATTTTGTCGCCCTCTGTCATAAGGCAGAGGGCGATTTTTTTGCACTTGCTCCTGCCGAACGGAAAAATGCAAAAGAAGAAAGGAAGAAAATCATGGGAATTTATGAAGAATTGGTAGAGCGCGGCCTTATTGCGCAGGTAACCAACGAAGAAGAAATCCGGGAGATGATCAACAACGGCAAGGCTACCTTCTATATCGGCTTTGACTGCACGGCAGACTCCCTCCATGTTGGTCACTTTATGGCACTTTGCCTGATGAAGCGCCTGCAGATGGCAGGCAACAAGCCCATCGCTCTGATCGGCGACGGCACCACTCTGATCGGTGACCCTTCCGGGCGTACCGATATGCGCCAGATGTTGGATGAGAAGGCCATCAAGCACAACGCCGAGTGCTTTAAGCGCCAGATGGAGCGCTTTATTGACTTCTCTGACAATAAGGCTATGATGCTCTATAACTCTGAGTGGCTCAAGCCCTTGAACTATATTGAACTGCTGCGTGACGTGGGTGCCTGCTTCTCCGTTAACAATATGTTGCGCGCCGAGTGCTACAAGCAGCGCATGGAGAAGGGCCTTAGCTTCCTGGAGTTCAACTACATGATCATGCAGAGCTACGACTTCTACTACATGTTCCAGCACTACGGCTGCAATATGCAGTTCGGCGGCAACGACCAGTGGTCCAATATGCTGGGCGGTACGGAGCTGATTCGCCGTAAGACGGGTAAGGATGCCCACGCCATGACCATTACGCTGCTCCTCAACAGCGAGGGCAAGAAGATGGGTAAGACTGCTTCCGGCGCTGTGTGGCTGGATCCCAACAAGACTTCTCCCTTTGATTTCTATCAGTATTGGCGTAACGTGGATGATGCAGACGTGCTCAAGTGCATCCGTATGCTGACCTTCCTGCCTTTGGAGGAAATCAATAAGATGAATGACTGGGAGGGCGCCCAGCTCAACGACGCCAAGGAGATCCTTGCCTATGAGCTGACGAAACTGGTTCACGGTGAGGAGGAAGCTGCTAAGGCCAAGGAGGCTTCCCGTGCTCTCTTTGCCGGAAAGGGCAGCAGTGAAAATATGCCCACCACCGAACTGACCAATGATGATCTGGGCGGCGGTTCCATCGGTATCATTCCTCTGATGGTCAAGTGTGGTCTGTGCGCCAGCAATGGCGAGGCGCGCCGTCTTATCCAGCAGGGTGGTGTATCTGTGAACGATGAGAAGATCACTTCCATTGATACAACGTATGGCTTGGAGCAGTTCACCGGCGAGGGCCTTGTGATCCGCAAGGGCAAGAAGGTGTTCCACCGCGCCGTATTGGTGTGATCCTGTTTCTTCACTGAGGATTAAGAGCGAGAGCTCTTTTGACACAACAAAACAAGAGACGGTGTGAAGAAAATCACACCGTCTTTTTGCTGTTTTTCTCTTAGCCTATTGAAATAGAGAAGAATCTATATTATAATAAAAAATTGCGAAATTGCAAATATATAGCTTTATGGGATGATCGTATGAGAACAAAAGATTTTGATTTTGAATTGCCGCAGGAGCTGATCGCGCAGACCCCAATTGCAAAGCGTGATGCTTCTCGGCTTCTGGTACTGGATAAGAATAGCGGCGCGTGGGAACACCGCCATTTCTTCGACCTGCCGTCCTATCTCCACCCCGGTGACTGCCTTATTTTGAATAATTCCCGTGTGCTGCCGGCTCGTCTCCTGGGACATCGCCTGCCCGGTGGCGGCGCCTGCGAGGTACTGCTGCTCATTGACCGGGGAGAGGATACGTGGGAGTGTCTGGTGCGTCCCGGCAAGAAGATGCGTGTTGGCGCCAAAGTTTCCTTTGGTGACGGACAGCTGACCGGTGAGGTAGTGGAGGAACTGCCCGGCGGTAACAGATTGGTCAAGTTCCACTATGAGGGAATTTTCCTGGAAGTATTGGATCAACTGGGAAAGATGCCCCTGCCTCCTTACATCAAAGAGGAACTACAGGATCGGGAGCGGTATCAGACGGTCTACTCCAAGGTCACCGGTTCGGCGGCCGCGCCTACGGCAGGGCTTCACTTTACGCCGGAACTGCTGGAGGAGATTCGCGCTATGGGTGTCAACATTGGCTATGTGACGCTCCATGTAGGTTTGGGCACCTTCCGCCCTGTGAAAGAGGAGGAAATTACAGACCACGAGATGCACAGTGAATACTGCGTCATCCCGCAGGAGACGGCAGATCTCATCAATGAGACGAAGCGCAACGGTGGACGCGTGATCTGTGTAGGTACTACATCCTGTCGTACATTGGAGTCGTGGGCAGAGGAGGACGGTACGGTGAAGGCCAGCGCCGGCTGGACGGATATTTTTATCTATCCCGGTTACCGCTTCAAGGTGCTGGATGCACTGGTTACCAACTTCCATCTGCCGGAATCTACGCTTTTGATGCTGGTTTCTGCACTGGCAGGGCGGGAGCACATTTTGGCGGCTTACAATGAGGCTGTTAAGGAGCGTTACCGTTTCTTCAGTTTCGGCGATGCGATGTTCATCGAATAAAGGAGTTTACAGATGTTTGAAGTTATTAAAAAAGAAGGGAAGGCCCGGCGAGGACGGTTTCGTTGTGCCCATGGCGGCGAGGTGCAGACCCCTGTCTTTATGAATGTGGGTACGCAAGGTGCTATCAAGGGCGGTATTGATGCCTTCGATTTGAAGGAACTTGGCTGCCAGATCGAGCTTTCCAATACCTATCATCTCCATCTGCGGCCCGGCGATGATGTGGTGCGAGCCATGGGCGGACTCCATAAGTTTATGCGTTGGGATGGCCCAATCCTCACCGACAGCGGTGGATTTCAGGTGTTCTCTCTGGCGGGGCTTCGGAAGATTACCGAAGAGGGTGTTACTTTTGCCTCGCATCTGGATGGACACCGCATCTTCATGGGACCGGAGGAGAGTATGCAGATCCAGTCTCATTTGGGTTCTGATGTGGCGATGGCCTTTGATGAGTGCGTGGAAAATCCTGCGACTTATGAATATGCGAAGGCGTCCTGTGAGCGAACTCTGCGCTGGCTGCAGCGCTGCAAAGTGGAGCATGACCGGCTCAACGCCATGCCCGATACGGTGAACCCGCAGCAGATGCTCTTTGGTATCAATCAAGGCGCTACTTTCGCGGACCTGCGTGTCTGGCATATGAAGGAAATTGCTAAAATTGACTGTGATGGATTTGCTATCGGAGGCTTGGCGGTAGGAGAGCCCACCGAGGTAATGTACGAGATGATCGATGCGGTGGAGCCCTATATGCCGGAGGATAAGCCCCGGTATCTCATGGGTGTGGGAACACCGTCCAACATCATCGAAGGCGTGGCACGCGGTGTGGACTTTTTCGACTGCGTGATGCCGGCACGGAATGCGCGTCATGGAAAGCTTTTTACATGGCAGGGCGCTATGAATATCAAAAACGCGAAGTACAAGCTGGATGATCGGCCGATCGATCCAGAGTGCGACTGCCCGATGTGCCGCCGCTTCAGCCGTGCCTATGTCCGACACCTCTTTGCTGCTGAGGAAATCCTGGCCATGCGCTTGGCGGTCATGCACAATCTTTATTTCTATAATAAGCTGATGGAACGCATCCGTGAGGCGCTGGACAATGACCGTTTCGATGAATTCCGACAGGAATATAGCGAAAAATTGGGAAGACGCATATAATGCGTGAAAACCCCTTGCAAAAGGACGTATAATTTTGTATAATTACTTTTATATCTTGTAAAAAGGAGATCTTTTCATGTTTAACTTGATCGAAACTGCACATGCTGCCAGTGGTGCTCCTGTGGCCGGTGGTATGGGCTCTACCATCATGATGCTGGTGATTATGATTGCCATCTTCTACTTCTTCCTGATCCGCCCTGAAAACAAGCGGAAAAAGGAAGCTGAGCAGATGCGCAACACCCTGAAGAAGGGCGACTGGCTGACCACCATCGGCGGTCTGTATGGCCGTGTTGTGGCAATCACTGATCGTACCGTTGTTCTGGAGACCAGCGAGGATCGTGTTCGTGTGGAATTCTTGAAGTCCGCTATCAGCTCTGTGGGTACTCTGGATGAGCAGGCTGCTGCTGCACAGCGCACTCGTAAGGAGAAGAAGGCTGCCGAGGCTGCTAAGGCCACTGAGGCTGCTGCAGAGGAGAAGAAAGACTCCACCGAGGAGTAATTTTTTGCATAAGAACACCTCTTCCGAATATGCTTTTAATAGAAGCTGTTCGGAGGAGGTTTTTTTATGCCTTTTTGGAAGGAGTTACTGGAGAAACGATTTTGGATCGGTGTACTGCTTTTGCTGATGACGATGGTTGCGGTGAATGCTCTGGGGGCCGTGGTGCTGTGTCACGGTTGGCTGCCGATGTTGTATGCAAAACCGTGGATTCTGGCCAGCTGGTTGATAGGCGGATTTGTCGCTGGCCGCTTTACGCTGCATGCAGAAAGAGGGCAGCCTTTGGCGCGTGCAGCGATGACCTGCGCTGTTGGTTATATCCTTGCTTGGGGGATCGGGCTTGGCTTTTCGCAGGGAGGATGCAGCTCAGAGAATTGGTGGCAAGTGGCTGTTGCGCTAGCTGTAGCTGCTCTTGTGGCGGCTCTTGTAGGGCCTGGAAGAAAGAAAAAACACCGGAAAAAAGGGAAGAGAACTGTTGGAAAGACACGGTGACATAATGAAGCATATGGTAAAAATCACGAAAATGTGTTTTTCTACAAAAATGGTTTGACATTTTAGGCCAATCCTACTTTTTTTCAGTTGACGTTGTATTCTCTATATATAGGGGGAATACAGATGATTCTGATCCATATATTGTCCTGTGGGCGTGTGGTAAGGGGAAGTATACGTCGAGGCTACAAAGTTTACATAAAGTTGTTTACATAATGTTTTAACATAATTGACAAAAAACTGTTATTTCGGGGAAAACACTTGCGGATTCAGCGGTTCTGCCATATAGTGTACTATACAGGTATATGTTCTGAAGACTTCTATTTCCCCGGCTTGTCTCATAGACTGAACCGAGGTGAAGTTTTATGAACCGTGGAGGAACTTTCCGAAGACAGAATGTCGACTTTACATTTCGTGGGCAACTGATTGTTCTGTGTGCCCTTTTTGCAGTAGGTGTCCTGCTTGGCTGGCGGCTGTATGGGAATATAGCGCAGCAGAGTAGTCAGCAGCTGCAAGAGTATTTGACGGGCTACAGTGAATTGATGGCCGACACCGGCGCGGCGCCTACGTCGCTGCTGTCTGCGTTGTTTCTCTATTTTCGTTATCCGCTTTTGATTTTCATCTTCGGCTTTTCAGCGTTAGGAATTGTTCTTATTCCGCTTTTGTGTGTGGCGGAAGGATTTTTCCTGTCCTTTGCCGTGACCTCTTTCGTGGTCTCCATGGGTCGGGAAGGGGTGCTGCTGGCATTGGCTGCGCTGGGGGTACGGTGCCTTTTTACGTTGCCGTGTATCCTTTTTTTAGCCCTGCAGGCGATGGATGCAGCACAACAAATAGGGAAGCAGGGGACGGTTGGACATCGAAAAAATCGGGCGATCTATGAGCCTGTTTATTTTTTGCGCTTCGGCGCATGTGTGTTGATTTTGCTGCTGGGTGTTGTACTGGAAGTAACCTTGGTGCCTAAGTTGTTTCAGCTGGCTTTGACAGCAATTTCGTAAGATGTAAGAGAGGAGTGAGAATTTGGCATGACAGACTATATGCAAGCGTATCGTACATATCTGACAGACGAGCGACATGTGTCGGCCAATACTCTCAGTTCCTATCTACGGGATATGAATCAATTCCGGTCTTGGCTCGCTGAAAACGAAACTGTAGATCTTCGTAAGGTGAAAAAAACAGTGATCACACAGTACCTCCAATATATGGAGAGCATCGGAAAATCTCCGGCTACCATTACGCGGAGCACAGCCTCGATCAAGTCTTTTTACCAGTTTATGATGAGTGCCGGATATATGAAGGTAAATCCTGCCAAGGCAGTAGCTGCCGTGAAAGTTGAGCGAAAGTGCCCGGAGATCCTTACGAATCGTGAAGTGGAGCTCTTTTTGGAGCAGCCCAAATGCGTGGATGAAAAAGGTTACCGGGATCACGCCATGCTGGAGCTTCTATACGCTACCGGCATTCGTGTTTCTGAACTGATCGGGCTTAATATTGATGACATTAACTTATCCATCGGTATCATTCACTGCCGTAAAAAAGATAAGGAACGAGTGATTCCCCTCTATCACGGGGCTGTGAAGGCACTGCAAGACTATATAAGGGACATTCGTCCACGTTTGATCGCCGACCCCGATGAACAGGCGCTGTTCGTGAATATGAACGGTGAACGCATGAGCCGCCAGGGCTTCTGGAAGATCATCAAATACTATCAGGAAAAGGCGGAGATCGACAAGGATATCACACCCCATATGCTGCGGCATTCCTTTGCGGTCCATCTCTTGGAGAACGGAGCGGATCTTCGTTCCATTCAGGAGATGCTGGGGCATGCGGATATCTCTTCTACCCAGATCTATGCGCAGGTAGTCAATAAGGAGCTGCGGGATGTTTATCAAAAGGCACATCCCCGCGCATAAGAACAATGAAAACCGCTGTCACGGGCATGTGAACGGCGGTTTTTTATTGCCTTTTAGAAGTGGTTTTGGTATAATGACTTCTATTGGAGGGGATTTAACCATGCGAATTTTGGGGATCGACCCCGGTGTAGCTACGGTAGGCTTCGGCGTAATCGAGTCAGACCGTGCCCGCCAGCAGATGCTGCAATACGGCGCTATTACCACCCCTGCCGGTCAGCCCCTGGCTGCGCGGTTGGTGCAGATTGGAGAGGATATGACGGAATTGATCCGTCAGTTTCAGCCGGACGAAATCGCTATTGAAGAGCTTTTCTTCAGTAAAAATATCACAACCGGTATTGCAGTGGCGCACGCCCGTGGAATTATTCTCTATATTGCCGAAAAAATGCAGGTCCCCATCTACGAATATACCCCCATGCAGGTCAAGCAGGCTGTGGTGGGCTATGGCTTGGCGGAAAAGAAACAGGTCATGGATATGACACGGCGCCTTTTGAAGTTAAAGGCCATACCGCGTCCCGACGATGCAGCTGACGCATTGGCGATTGCCATCTGTCATGCCCGCAGCGCTACCAGTATGCTGCGGCGCTGCCATTCGGATGTGAAAGAAACCGTTTAAGGAGCATTGTTCTTTATGTTTTATTATCTCAACGGAATCGTGGCGGAGACAGGTGCCAACCTGGCCGTCATCGATTGCGGCGGCGTAGGCTATAGCTGCGCCACCACTAATTACACCTTAGCGCAGCTGAAAAAAGGAGAGAAGGCGAAGCTGTACACCTATCTCCATGTGCGTGAGGATATTTTTGAGCTCTACGGCTTTGCCAGTCAGAGTGAGCTGAACAGCTTCAAAATGCTCATCGGTGTCTCGGGCGTAGGACCCAAGGCTGCGTTGGCTGTGTTGTCGGCCACAACACCAAATCAGCTGGCACTGTCGATTGTGACGGGGGACGAAAAGGCGCTGACAGCCGCCCCCGGTATCGGGAAGAAGATTGCCCAGCGAATTATTCTGGAATTGAAGGATAAGCTGGCAAAGGAACAGAGCAGCTTTACTGCGGACAGTGGTGCTGTGCCGGTGATGGTGCAGAGCGACAAATCAACGGAAGCCGCCGCCGCACTGGCTGTGCTGGGTTATACCTCCCAGGATATTGCGGTTGCCCTAAAGGGGATCGACATGGCGTCTTTGCCATTGGAAGAGATCATCCGTCAGGCGCTGAAAAAAATGGTGCGATAAGGAGCAAATACTGTGAGTATCGACTTTGGAACGGATATTTATGAAGAGCCTATAGTCTCAAAATCTTTTTTGCCAGAGGATGCCGCCGAGCAGTCGCTGCGCCCCCGGACGCTGCAGGAATATGTCGGGCAGGCCAAGGCTAAAGAGAATTTGTCCATCTATATTGAGGCGGCTCGCCGCCGCACGGAGGCACTGGATCATGTGCTTCTCCACGGCCCTCCCGGTCTTGGTAAGACCACGCTGGCTGGTATTATCGCCGCAGAGATGGGCGTCAATATACGCATTACCTCCGGCCCTGCCATCGAAAAACCGGGAGACTTGGCGGCACTGCTGACCAATCTAAGTGAAAACGATATCCTCTTTGTGGATGAGATCCATCGGCTCAATCGCTCGGTGGAGGAGATCCTCTATCCTGCAATGGAGGACTATGCCATTGATATTATCATCGGTAAGGGACCTTCGGCAAACTCTATCCGGTTGGATCTGCCGAAATTTACGCTGATTGGAGCTACTACTCGCGCCGGATCTCTTTCAGCACCGTTGCGTGACCGTTTCGGTGTGACCCTGCGTTTGGAACTCTATACGCCGGAGGAGTTGGCACTGATCGTGACGCGCAGTGCAGGAATTTTGCAGGTGCCTATTGAGGCGTCCGGCGCTATGGAAATTGCTCGCCGCTCTCGCGGCACGCCCCGTATTGCCAACCGTATGCTGCGCCGTGTGCGCGACTTTGCGCAGGTCAAGGCCGACGGTGTCATCAGCAGGGAAGTTGCAGATATGGCACTACGAGCGCTGGAAATCGACGATTTGGGCCTGGATCCGGTGGACCGCCGGATGCTGCGGGCCATTATCGAGAATTACGGAGGCGGTCCGGTGGGACTGGATACGCTGGCCGCTACCATTGGCGAAGAGTCTATCACGCTGGAAGATGTCTACGAACCGTATCTCATGCAGATTGGGTTTCTCACACGAACGCCCCGAGGCCGCTGTGTAACACGCAAGGCTTACGAACACCTCCACATGGAGCTGATGGGGCCGGAACAATTGGAGATTTAACAAAGAAGGAAAGGCTGGTTTCTATGGGTAAACTATTTGGTACAGATGGAATTCGCGGCGTTGCGGGCTTGCAGTTGACTGCCGAACTGGCATTTCATGTGGGGCAGTCCGTAGCCACGGTGCTGCGGGAGGAGAAGGGGAGCACCCCCACCGTTACCATCGGTAAAGATACGCGCATTTCCTCGGAAATGCTGGAGTCGGCGCTTGTGGCGGGTATTTGCTCCGTGGGTGGCAACGTGATCCCGTTGGGGACGATTCCTACGCCGGCGGTGGCATTTTTGACGATGCAGGAGAAAGCAGATGCCGGCATCGTGATCTCGGCTTCTCACAATCCCTACGAATATAATGGAATCAAAGTTTTTAATGCTCAGGGCTATAAGCTGCCGGACGCTATGGAGCAGCGAGTGGAGGAACTGATTCTTACCGGTGCGGAGATGGAGCGTAAGACCGGCGACGGAATCGGACGCCGGTATGAGGAGTGTCGGGAGCTGCGCAAAAGCTACATCGACCATCTTCTCTCGACCATCGACGTGGATACCAGTGGGCTCCGCGTGCTGGTGGATTGCGCTAACGGTGCCGCCAGTGCTACAGCGCCGGAACTCTTTTCAAGATTGGATTTACAGGCAGATTTCATCTATACAACACCGGATGGAATCAATATCAATAACGGCTGCGGTTCTACCCATATGGAGGCTTTGGCCAAGGGTGTCGTAGAAGGAAAGTACGATCTGGGTATTGCTTTTGATGGCGATGCGGATCGGTGCCTGCTGGTGGACGAAGAGGGTAATGTTATTGACGGCGACAAGGTAATGGCTGTCTGTGCTGTTATGCTTCGCCGCAGCGGTGGGCTGAACGGCGATACGATTGTTGCTACCGTTATGTCTAATCTGGGCCTTCACGAATTCTGCCGCAACAATAATATGCATCTGGTCTGTACTCCGGTCGGTGACCGCAACGTACTGGAAAAAATGTTGGAGTGTGATTACTCCATCGGTGGTGAGCAGTCCGGACATACGATTTTCCGTGCCTATTCTACCACCGGCGATGGCGAGTTGACGGCACTGCAATTTTTGCAGGCCTTGTGCCAATCCGGCAAGAAGGCATCGGAGCTGGCATCCTGCTGCGCTCAGTATCCGCAGGAGCTGGTCAATGTGGCGCTGGGCCATACGCCGGGCGTGAAGGAACGTATCATGGCAGACGAAGAGCTGCAAAAGCGTATCCGTGAAACAGAGGAAATGCTTGGCGGTGAAGGCCGCGTTTTGATCCGCCCCTCCGGTACAGAGGCATTGATCCGTGTAATGGTGGAGGCAAAGAGCGATGAAATTGCGCGCCATGCCGCTGAATCTTTGGCTGATTTCATAAAGAATTTGTCAAATTGAGCATACTTCTGACAAATTTTTGCGGATAGCTTGACAAATTATTTGTTAAATAGGTATAATAGCATATGGATAATATTAGCGAAGCAGTATTTGACAAAGAGTTGAATGACTTGAGTGATGAGCAGTTGTGCCAAGCGCTGCAGGACGGGAATCGTCAGGCGGCAGAGTTGCTGGCTGCCCGGTATCACCGTTTGGTACGAGCCTGTGCTCGGCCGTATTTTCTCGCTGGAGGGAATACGGAGGATCTCATGCAGGAGGGAATGTTTGGCCTTATCAAGGCCATGCGTGAGTATGATCAGAGCAGGGATGCGTCATTCCATACATTTGCCAGCACCTGTATTCGCCACCGTCTGTGCTCCGTCGTAAAGGCGGCCGCCAGCGGGAAGCATCTTCCGTTAAATCAATCGGTTCCCTTGAATCCCTCTTTCTTTGATATCTATCCTTCGTTGGCACAGGTTGACCCTGAGGTCCTAATGATCGACAGAGAAAAGGCCGCCAGTCTGTTGGAGAACACCTGCAAGCAGTTGTCCGAATTCGAGGTAAAGATTTTAGGGTATTATTTAGACGGTCTCACATGCCGTGAGATCGCGGAAACTGTTGGCAAGTCCCCCAAATCGGTGGACAATGCTGTGCAACGAATCCGCCGCAAAGTAGCGCGGCAACTTTCTAAGAGCGATATCAGCAAAAGCTGAACGCATATATTTTTTCTCAAAGAGAGGGTAACATCATGTACGAAGACAAGACTTTAGTATGCAAAGAGTGCGGCAAGGAGTTTGTTTTTACGGCCGGTGAGCAGGAGTTCTATGCAGAGCGTGGTTTCCAGAACGAGCCCCAGCGCTGCAAGTCCTGCCGTGACGCCCGCAAGAACGCAGCTCGCGGTCCCCGTGAGTTCTTCACTGCTACTTGCGCTATGTGCGGTGGCGAGGCTCGCGTGCCTTTTGAGCCCAAGAGCGATCGCCCTGTTTACTGCAGCGAGTGCTTTGCTAAGATGCGTGAAAACGGCTGATATTCTTTGCTAAATCTTGATAAATGAAACGGCGTGCTTCGGCACGCCGTTTTTTCTTTCGCGTAGGCCATCTCTCAGCAAGGAAAGATATGTTCGTTTTTCAGCAAGTGCCACTTTTATAAAAAAACAGGCAATATAGAAACGTGGAGCTTTTATTGCATCTATGAAACTTTTTATTGAAAATTTATTAGAAACAGGATATAATATGAGAGTAAATTTTTATGGAGGTTTTAACAATGATTGAAATTACCAAGGATACGATCATCGGTGATATTCTGGATATTGCTCCTCAGACAGCTCCCATCTTCTATTCCATCGGTATGCACTGCCTGGGCTGCCCCTCTTCTCGCGGCGAGACCGTAGAGGAAGCTTGCATGGTGCACGGGATCGAAGTGGACAAGCTGTTGGCTATCGTCAATGAGGAAGCCAATAAGCCCGCAAAATAAATAAGCACCGAGAACGCATACGGTCCCAAAGCCGTATGCGTTCCCTTGTATGGAGAAAAATGTGCGGCTGCCGTTGGAGCATCCGGGATGTAAAGAAATGAGGAAACCCATGGAGAAAAAGCAATTACAATTGCAGCCCCGTCTACAGATGTTGGCCGATCTGGTACCGGAAGGAGCCAGACTGGCGGATGTAGGAACAGATCACGGTTATCTGCCTGTGTGGCTGTTGCAGCGTGGTCGGATCCGCACGGCCATCGCTTCTGATATTGGTGCAGAGCCGCTGCACCACGCCCAGCGCACAGCGCAGGAGCAGGGGATTGACAGCGTTGATTTCCGCCTCTGTGACGGCTTGCAGGGCATTAAAGCGGAGGAGACCGATACAGTGGTCATTGCCGGTATGGGCGGTGAAACGATTGCTCATATTTTGCAGCAGGCACCTTGGACAGCAGACGGCGTTCATACGTTGCTGTTGCAGCCCATGACGAAGGCGGAGCAGCTGCGCTTGTGGCTTTCCCAAAATGGCTATCGTTTCACAGGAGAACGTTTGGTGAGGGATAAAGATTTCCTCTACCCGATTATGCAGGTCACCGGTGGCGCGCAGGCGGTGCTGGGAGAGCCCGAGCAGTATAGCGGCGTGTTGTTGGAGGAGGATCCTTTGTACAGCGAATATCTGCAGCACCAAATCTATCGGTTACAGCGCGCCATCGACGGACGCAGCCGTGCCAGCAGTGAGACGAACCGAGTTGAGACCTGCCGGCTGGAAACCATTTGCCGCGCGCTGGAGGAGAAGGAAAGGAGACTTTGCCATGGCGACAGTACATGATATTGAGCAGTTCCTCTTTCACTGGGCGCCGCAGAAGTTGGCAGCTGAATGGGACAATGTAGGCCATCTGGTAGGGGATGGAGACGCGGAGGTTCATAAGGTGCTGGTGTCTCTGGATATTACGGAGGATGTGGTGAACGAGGCCATCGAGTGCAGCTGCGACTTGATTGTTTCTCACCATCCGGTAATGAACTGCACTTGGCACAAGGTGCAAAATGTGCGCAACGATAACCCACAAGGCCGAATGCTGATAAAGATGGTACGCCACGGGATTTCCGCGATCTGTATGCATACTAATTTGGATGCTGCAGATGGCGGCGTCAACGATGTTTTGGCCGAAAAATTGGGGCTGACAGACGTGAAGGCCTTAAATGATGAAAAAATTGGCAGATTTGGGGTGCTAAAATGCGAAATGCCCCTTGTAGAGTTCACCCATTCTGTGATAAAATATTTAAGTTGCAATGGCTTGCGTTATACAGATGCTGGCAGACCCGTACACCGCGTAGCGGTGGGCGGAGGTTCTTGTGGAGACTATATTCCGCAGGCTATCGCAATGGGCTGCGACACGTTTGTGACGTCTGATCTCAGCTACCATGAATTTTTGGACAATCGGGAGATCAATCTGATTGACGCAGGACACTTTCCTACAGAGAATTTGATCTGCCCTGTGATTGCCCAACGGCTGGGAGATGCATTTGCGCAGCTGACGATTATACCATCGACCACACACTGCCGTGAGGTCATCCAATACTGCATTAAAGGAGAAGAGTAATTATGTCCGGACATTCCAAATGGCACAACATTCAAAAGACCAAGGGTGCAGCTGACGCCAAGCGCAGCGCGGTCTTTACCAAAATCGCTAAGGAAATCATCGTAGCCGTCAAGCAGGGCGGCAGTGGCGATCCTGCCAATAACTCCCGCCTGGCGACCGTTGTCGCCAAGGCAAAGGCCGCCAATATGCCTAACGATAACATCAAGCGTACTATCGACAAGGCACTGGGCGCCAACAACACTGATAACTATGAGTCCGTCACCTACGAGGGCTACGGCCCCTGCGGCGTTGCCGTTATCGTGGAGGCTCTGACAGACAACCGTCAGCGCACCGCTCCCGAGGTCCGTCACTACTTTGATAAGTTTGGCGGCAATCTGGGCGCACAGGGCTGCGTGTCCTGGTCCTTTGACCGTAAGGGCGTTATCGTCATCGACAACGAGGATGAGGAACTGGATGAGGATACTGTCATGATGGATGCTCTGGAGGCCGGTGCAGAGGATATGCAGTCCGAAGGCACTGTCTTTGAAGTGACCACTGATCCTGAGAGCTTTGCTGAGGTTCATAAGGCTCTGGAAGCTAAGGGCTATACTTTCGTCAGCGCCGAGGTGGAGATGGTTCCTCAGAATTACATCACCCTTACCTCGGAAGAGGACGTGAAGATGATGGAGAAGCTGCTGAGCTACCTGGAAGATAACGATGACGTCCAGAACGTCTGGCACAATTGGCAGCAGGACTAAGTGCAAAACTGCATCTTTTTACATCTAGTGAAAAAGCATCCCTTTGCAGCTGCTGCAAAGGGATGCTTTTGCTTGAAAACGCTGTAGAAATGGCGCAGTACCGGGTATAATCATACCATTGGATATATAAAACACATGCACAGCTATGTGTGTAAGGGAAGGATATCTCTATGCTGATTCTTATGGGTATCGGAGTGGCTCTGCTTCTGAGCGCCGTCCAAATTTGGGGGTTGCACCGAACAACAACTGTTAAAACTTCCGTTTTTCTCACACTGAAGAATATTTTCTTCCTCCATTTATTGTCTGTGGCCCTTTTCCAATATATCTTTCACCGACGTCATTATTTGATTACATCGCCATATGGTACCCCAGATTTTTTGATCTATATGGGGCTCTGTGTGGTGGTAGGGCTGGCCTTTTTATGCATAGATCTCTTTCTGGCAAAGAAACGTCCAGAGACAACAGGAGAGAAGGGTAAAGGGTTGTTGACAGGAATTTTATGCGCCCTATTTGTATTTGTGGGCGTACTCTGTGTCACACTGACCAACTGGAGCAAGGCGGAATTTGGCGATCTGCCCATCGATCAGGCGCTGATCACCTATCTCTCTCCTACAGTGGGCAGCAACACAATCGACATCATTTCAGCCATTGAGGGACCGGTTTTTTTTGCATTCCTGTGTGCTGTTGGCATTGGTGTGTTTTCCTTTGCCCATATCAGCTTTCTCGCCCGGTGGCTCCAGCGAACGATCAGCTTAGTGCTGGCAATCGTCATTTTGCTGGGCGGTACCGTTTACGGCGTTTGGAAGTTCCGACTTGCCGATCTGCATATGCACTACTTTCTGAAGTCTGACATCATTGATGAGAACTATGTGGATCCACGCAAGGCCAACATTCAATTCCCGGAGAAGAAGCGAAACTTGATCCATATTTACCTTGAGTCCATGGAAAATAGCTATATGTCTACGGAAAACGGCGGTTTTATGGAGACGGATCTTATCCCGGAGCTGACACAGCTGGCCGGTGAGGGATACAGCTTTTCTCACCTGGACAAAGGCTTTGGCGGCCCCCAGTCTGCGGTGGGGACCACTTGGTCGGTGGCCTCTATGGTCAATATGAGTACGGGGCTTCCCATGAAATCACCAATAGACAGGGATGCCTACAAACGGGAGGACAGTTTCCTGCCGGGCGCTTGGGCACTGGGCGACATTCTGGCAGAAGAGGGCTATGAGCAGACGCTGATGTTTGGCGCAGATGCGGACTTCGGTGGCTTGACGGCCTACTTCAAAACGCATGGTAATTTCAATATCATGGACTATAAATACGCCAAGGAGACCGGCGCTATCCCGAAGGACTACAATGTCTGGTGGGGTTACGAGGACGAAAAACTCTTCCAATTTGCCAAGGAGGAGCTGACACGGCTGAGTAACACTGGAAAGCCTTTTAACTTTACAATGGAGACAGCAGATACGCATCGCCCCGATGGCTACTTGGAAGAAGACGCTCCCACGCCGTACCCGAATCAGTATGCCAACGTGGTGGCACACAGCTCAGCGCAGGTCTATGACTTTGTGCGATGGATCCAGCAACAGCCTTTTTACGATAACACTACAGTGGTCATCATTGGCGATCACGTCAGCATGGAGTCCAACTTCTTCAAGTTCTATGGATTTCCTAAGGACTATCGCCGCTCCCAATATAATGTGATCCTCAATCCGGCTCCCGGCGTGGCCTCCCGTGATCCTCAGATTTTGACGGAGCGCAACTACGCCAACTTTGATATGTTTCCTACCATTCTCTCCAGCTTGGGTGCTACCTTTGATGGCAATAGACTGGGGATAGGAACGGATCTCTTTTCCGGTGAAAAGACACTTTTTGAAGAAAAAGGCTTCCGGTACGCCGACAAGGAGCTTGCTAAACGGAGTACACTCTACGATCGAGAGATTTTTGGAGATCCCAATTGACTGCGGCTTGCATAAATGAAAAAAACCTCGGGATGTTCCCATGATAGAACATTCCGAGGTTTTTCTTTGATTATTACGACTATCTCTTCTAACTTGCCCACCTTCTTCATACATATGACTAACGGAAAATCAAGGCAAACGGAGGAAGGCACTATGAATCAAACCGCATCCATTTATCAGGATATGGCCAGACGGACCAAAAAAAGCATCTATATCGGCGTTGTGGGACCGGTGCGAACAGGGAAGTCCACCTTTATCAAACGCTTCATGGAGACGCAGGTGTTGCCCAATATGGACAACAGCTATCGCCGTGACCGGGCTCGGGATGAGCTGCCGCAGAGCGGCTCGGGCCGTACCATTATGACTGCTGAACCGAAATTTGTGCCGGAAGAGGCAGTGGAGATCTGCCTGGAGGGGGAAGCCTCCTTCTCCGTCCGAATGATCGACTGTGTGGGCTATATGGTGCCCGGAGCCGTAGGACAGTATGAGGATCTCTCACCCCGCATGGTCATGACCCCGTGGTATGACTACGAGATCCCCATGACGGAAGCGGCAGAAATCGGTACACGCAAAGTCATCACCGACCACTCCACTGTAGGTGTTGTAGTCACCACAGACGGCACGGTCACCGATATTCCCCGAGAAGATTACTGCGAAGCGGAGGAACGGGTCATTCGGGAACTGCAGGAGATCGGCAAGCCCTTCGTGATCCTTGTCAATTCCAGCCAACCGGAGAGCAGCCGCTGCCGCGCCATCGCTGAAGAGTTGGAGCAGCGCTATCAAGTTCGGTGCATGGCTGTCAACTGTCAGACGATGGAGCAGCCGCATTTTTTGGAGTTGCTGCGAAATCTTCTATATGAGTTTCCGCTGCAGGAATTGGATTTCTTTTTGCCGCCTTGGGTAGATGCGCTGCCTGCAGATCATCCCATCAAGCGCGGACTCTATCAATCCATCGCCCAACAGGCCAGGACCATCACGCATATTCGGGAATTAGATGCCTGCCTTGCTCAAATCCAGCAGGAGGAGTCTGTGCAGAACATCTCCATGCGCGGTATTGATCTGGGGGTAGGCATTGCCGCAGCAGAGGTACAACTGCCCCGCAGCCTCTTTTATACTACCTTGAGTCAGCGCTCTGGGCTGCAGGTAGAGGACGACGGAGACCTCATGGAACTGCTCACACAGCTGGCAGCTATGAAAGGGGAGTATGAGCAGATCGCTCCGGCATTGCAGGCGGCGCGGGAGACAGGTTACGGCATCGTGCTTCCCCGGGTGGAAGAACTGAATCTGGAGGATCCGGAAATCGTACGGCAGGGAGGACGCTACGGTGTACGAATGAAAGCCAGTGCACCGTCTATCCATCTTATTCGGGCTGACATCGAGACGACCGTTTCCCCTATTGTCGGCAATGAAAAGCAATCTGAGGACATGGTCAACTACCTGTTGCAGGAGTTTGAGGGAGATCCCAGTAAGATTTGGCAATCCAACATTTTCGGTCGGAGCTTCCATGAGATCGTTGGTGACGACCTACAGGCCAAATTAAAGCGTATGCCGGAAGACTCCCAGAAAAAAATGCGGGAGGCCTTGGAACGTATCATCAACGAAGGGAGCGGAGGCCTTATCTGCATTATACTGTAAAGCAACTATACATTACGGATTTTTGCATAAAATGGAGCAAATTTTGAGAAATTCTTCCCATTTTTTCTGCCTTGCTATTACGGGAAAGCCGTGGTAAAATGATAATATTACTTGAAAGGGAGGACTTCGACCATGCTCTTAGCCATTGATATAGGCAATTCCAATATTTCGGTGGGCCTCTTTGCGGCAAAGCAGGATCTGAAGTTTCTTGCCTCCATTGACACAGATCAGCGTAAAACCGCCGACCAAATCTGCATCGATCTCATCAACATTTTTCAGTTGTACGGATACGATTTAAAAGATGTGACCGGCGCTATTTTTTCCAGCGTTGTGCCGCCTATGAATTTTATGATGACTAAGGCACTGACCCGTCTTTTGGGGAAGGCTCCCATGATGGTAGGCCCCGGCATCAAAACCGGGCTGAACATCCGGATGGAGGTTCACAATCAGCTGGGTGCGGATTTGGTGGCCAACGCCGTAGCGGCATTGGATAAATATCCTACGCCCATCATTATGATCGATATGGGGACGGCTACCACCGTATCTTACATCTCCTCTCGCCGCAGCTATGAGGGCGGTTTGATGTTCCCCGGTGTGGGTGTATCTCTTTCGGCGCTCTCCGATCACACAGCGCAGCTGCCGGATATTTCCCTGCAGCACCCCAAGACGCTGATTGGCAAGAATACGGAGGATTGTATGCGCTCCGGCATCGTCTACGGTACGGCTGGCATGCTGGACGGCATCATTGATCGTATCTGTGAAACATTGGATGAGGAACCCACCATTGTGGCCACCGGCAATACAGCGCCGGTGATTGTCCGCTACTGCCGCAATAAGGTACTCTACGATAAGTACCTCTTGATGGAGGGACTTTATCGGATCTATGAAAAGAATTGCTAAAGAAAACACCCGCAGCTCTGGGCTGCGGGTGTTTTATCATGCTTATTTACTTGGCAAGAATCTTCTTCAGCTTGCAGAAACGAGGCAGAGAGTCCACCTTGGGCAGATCGGGCTCACCCTGGATGAGAGGCAGGGCATACTCGATAAACTGGTGGTTCACGCCGTTGCCGGCCTCATTAATCCACTCGCGGGGGACCTTCTTCTCAGCGTTAGCCACCTCGATGAGGGGAACCAGCTTGGTCTTGCAGGCGTACTTACCGTCCTTGATACCGCGCTCGAAGCCCACCATACGGCCGCTGATGCCGTTGACAGCATTCTCCACGGCGGTTTTACCAGCCATGAAGGACTCCTCAATATCGGTCTCGGAGGCCAGATGTGCACCGCAACGCTGCAGCAGGTTCAGCTCAATGCCGCGAACCTTAGCACCAGTCTCTTCCTTCAGCACCTGTGCCAGAATGGAAGCCAGACCGCCCAGCTGGGCATGACCAAAGCCGTCAGTAGCAGCCGTCTTTGCCTCGGAGACGAAATCGCCATCCTCGTAGTGGATACCCTCGGACACAGCAATCAGGCAGTTACCCTTTTCGGCGTAGATGCGCTTAACATCGGCAATGAAAGCGGGCATGCTGAAATCGGTTTCGGGCAGATAAATCAAGTCGGGACCTGCACCGTACTCATTTGCCAGAGCGGCAGAAGCTGCCAGCCAACCGGCATGGCGACCCATGATCTCTACCACTGCGATCATGCCGGTGTCATAGACGCGAGCATCCTGATAGATCTCCATCATGGAAGTGGCGATGTACTTAGCAGCAGAAGCGAAACCAGGGCAGTGGTCGGTGCCTACCAGATCGTTATCAATGGTCTTGGGTACACCCATAACACGGCACTCGTAACCCACGGACTGCATGTAGTGATGAATCTTGTTGCAGGTATCCATGGAGTCGTTACCACCGTTATAGAAGAAGTAACGGACATTGTGCTTCTTGAACACTTCCAGAATACGCTTATAATCTGTATCATCCACTTCGGGATCTGCAATCTTATAACGGCAGGAACCCAGTGCAGAGGAGGGGGTGTACTTCATCAGACGCAGCTCTTCGGGATCCTCCAGACCCATATCAAACAGACGATCGTTCAAAACGCCCTTGATACCGTGCTCGGCACCCAGTACCTGCGTAATCGCACCGGACTTCAGTGCCGTGTCGATGACGCCATAGGCGCTGGCGTTAATCACGGAAGTGGGGCCTCCGGATTGGCCGATAATGCAGGCGCCTTTCAGTTCTTTCATAACAAATACCTCCTGGTCAAAAGTTTTTTGTCCAGAGAATATCTTATCATGTAAATCGTGAAAAGTAAATTGGTTATACTTGCAAAAACGAAATTTTGTGATACAATAGGATTATACGATTTATACCAATCATTCCGTACAAGCAAATTTTTGGTAATAAAGGAGAAATCATTATGTCACTGGTAACAACAAAGGAAATGTTCGCCAAGGCCTATGACGGCGGTTACGCTATCGGCGCATTCAACGTCAATAACATGGAGATCATTCAGGGTATCACTGAGGCTGCTGCAGAGCTGAAAGCCCCTCTGATCCTGCAGGTGTCCAAGGGCGCTCGTGCCTACGCTAATCGTACCTATCTCATGAAGCTCGTCGAGGCTGCTGTCATTGAGACTGGTCTGCCTATCTGCCTGCACCTGGATCATGGTGACAGCTTCGAGCTGTGCAAGGCTTGCATTGATGACGGCTTTACCTCCGTTATGATCGATGCTTCTTCCAAGCCCTTCGAGGAGAACATCGAGCTGACCAAGCAGGTTGTTGCTTACGCTCACGATCACGGTGTTGTGGTCGAGGCTGAGCTGGGCACTCTGGCCGGCATCGAGGATGAGGTTGTTGTGGCTGAGGGTCACGCTTCCTACACTCGTCCCGAGGAAGTAGAGGAGTTTGTCTCCCGCACTGGCTGCGATTCTCTGGCAATTGCTATCGGCACCAGCCATGGCGCTTACAAGTTTAAGCCCGGCACCAAGCCCCAGCTGCGCTTCGACGTTTTGGAAGAGGTTTCCAAGCGTCTGCCCGGTTTCCCCATTGTTCTGCACGGTTCTTCTTCCGTTCCCCAGGATCTGGTGGAGAAGGTCAACAAGTACGGCGGCAATATGCCCGGTGCGATCGGTGTTCCCGAGGATCAGCTGCGCAAGGCTGCTTCCATGGCTGTCTGCAAGATCAACATCGACTCCGATCTGCGTCTGGCTATGACTGCTTCCATCCGCGAGCACTTTGCTCTGCATCCTGATCACTTCGATCCCCGCCAGTATCTGAAGCCCGCACGCGCTGCCATCAAGGATGTTGTTGCCCACAAGTTGGTCGACGTTCTGGGTTGCGACGGCAAGGCATTCTAATCTGAATCCTCATTGCATCAAAAAGGAGCAGAATTTTAGATAAGGTATAATAAGTTGCGCAAAAACAAATAGACATGGTTTGCAGATCCC
>JAHHSH010000019.1 GCA_020025345.1 Oscillospiraceae bacterium
GGTATCCGCACCCGCCTGCGCCGTAAGATCAGCGAGGACGAGGAGGATATCCCCGGCGCACTGCGGCAGGGCCATATCGCCTATGTGATCAACAGCCGTGAGATCGGCGCTGATTCCAACAAGGCACACGATGGATACCTCATCCGCCGTTTGGCTGTGGAGAACGATGTGCCGCTGTTCACCTCCCTTGACACTGTCCGGGTGCTGCTGGACGTGCTGGAGGAGACCACACTGACCATTTCTACCATTGATGCGGGAGATCGTACATGAAAGAGACAATTCTGACCATCATTGAAAATCAGCAGATCGCCAAGGACATCTATCGGATGCGGCTGCAGGGGGATACCTCTGCAGTCACCGCACCGGGCCAGTTCATCAATCTGATGCTGGATGGCTACTATCTGCGCCGCCCCATCTCCGTCAACGATTTGGAGGGGGATGTATTGACCATCATTTATAAGGTGTTGGGTGAGGGAACAAGGGATATGACCGCTTACCCCGTGGGCAAGGAATTAAATGTGCTCACCGGCCTTGGTAACGGTTACGCGCTGGAAAAATCCGGGGATCGTCCGCTGCTGGTGGGTGGCGGCGTGGGTATCCCGCCCCTCTACCTGCTGTGCCGGCGTCTCTTAGCACAGGGAAAGAAGCCGCAGGTGGTGCTGGGCTACAACACGAAGGATGAGATCTTCCTTGCGGACGATTTTGCAGCCCTCGGCGTGGAGGTAACAGTGCTCACCGCCGATGGCTCCTGTGGAGTGAAAGGCCTTGTCACCGACGGAATTGCAGCGAAGAACGACTATACCTATCTCTATACCTGCGGCCCGGAGCCGATGCTGAAGGCTGTCTATGAGGTGACGAAGACTTCGGGCCAATTCAGCTTTGAAGAGCGGATGGGCTGTGGCTTCGGTGCCTGTATGGGCTGTACCTGCAAGACGAAATATGGCAATAAGCGCATCTGCAAGGATGGCCCGGTGCTGGAAAAGGAGGAAATCGTATGGTAAATACAAAGGTGGAGCTCTGCGGCCTTACGCTGGATAATCCCCTCATTCCCGCCAGCGGTACCTTTGGCTACGGCTACGAGTTTGCAGAGCTGTACGACATCAATATGCTGGGTACGTTTTCCTTTAAGGGAACCACCGGGGAGCCCCGGTTCGGCAACCCCACGCCGCGCATTGCCGACTGTCCGGCGGGGCTCATTAACGCAGTGGGCCTCCAAAATCCCGGTGTGGATGCCGTGCTGGCAGAGGAACTGCCGAAGCTCGCCAAATGCTTCCATAAGCCGGTCATGGCCAACGTCTGCGGCAGCTCCGTGGAGGAGTACGTCATGGTGGCGGAGAAGCTGGCCAAGAGCGACCAGGTGGGCTGGCTGGAGGTTAACATCAGCTGTCCCAATGTGCGCTGTGGCGGACTGGCCTTCGGCACACAGCCGGAGAATGCTGCCGAGGTGACGCGGGCCGTGAAGGCGGTGGCAGGGGAGAAGCCTGTCATTATGAAGCTCTCGCCCAACGTTACCGATATTACTGCCATTGCGCGTGCCTGTGAGGAGGCGGGGGCCGACGGCCTGAGCCTCATCAATACCATGCTGGGAATGCGGCTGGATCTGAAGCGCCGCCGCCCCATCATCGCCAATACCATGGGCGGCTTTTCCGGCAGTGCTATCTTCCCGGTGGCGCTGCGCATGGTCTGGCAGGTCTATGAGACAGTGAGCATCCCCATCGTCGGTATGGGCGGCGTGTCTTCCGCGCGAGATGTCATTGAGATGATGATGGCTGGCGCTACGGCGGTGGGTATCGGCGCTGCCAATCTGCGGGAGCCGTTTATCTGCAAAAAGATCATTGAGGAGCTGCCCTCCGTGATGGAGCAGTATGGCATTACCTCCCTGCAGGAGATCACCGGTATCGCACATAAGTGAGTATTCAAACCAAATCTAAGGAAGAGGTGTGATATATGAAAAGACAAATTGCGTCCGATCTTCTGCGCATCAAGGCCGTCTTTTTCCGCCCGGATGAGCCCTTTACTTGGGCCAGCGGGATCAAGAGCCCGGTCTATTGCGACAATCGACTGATTTTGACGGCACCGGAGGTGCGCAGCCGGGTGGAACAGGCCATTGCTGACACGGTGCGCCGGGAGTTCCCGGAGGCCGAGGTGCTGATGGGCACCAGCACGGCGGGTATTGCCCACGCTGCGATTGCCGCCCATCTTCTGGATCTGCCTATGGGCTATGTCCGGGGCAATGCCAAGGATCACGGACGCCACAACCAGATCGAGGGCCGCCTTGAAAAGGGACAGAAAGTGGTGGTCATCGAGGATCTCATCTCTACGGCAGGCAGCTGCCTTGAGGTGGTGGATGTGCTGCGCGAGGCCGGTGCTCAGGTGCTGGGCGTCGTCAGCATCTTCACTTATGGGATGCAAAAGGGACTTGACCGCCTGCGGGCAAACAAGGTGCGCAACGTGAGCCTTACCGATTTTGATACGATAGCAAAAGTGGCCGCCGAGAGTGGCTACATTGCCGAGGGCGATATTGAGAAGCTGATCGCCTTTCGAAATAATCCTTCTGATGAAAGCTGGGTGACAAAATGAGAAATCTAATTAGTATTACAGACCTCTCCGTACAGGAAAGCGAAGACCTCATCAAAACTGCTTACCGCATTATCGAGGATCCGGCGCATTTTGCCCATGTCTGTGACGGCAAGAAGCTGGCGACGCTGTTTTTCGAGCCCTCCACCCGTACCCGTCTCAGCTTTGAGGCGGCTATGTACGAGCTGGGCGGCCATGTGCTCAGTGTGGCCGGGGCGGCGTCCTCCTCTGCGTCCAAGGGCGAGAGCGTGGCTGATACCGCGAAAGTTGTGTCCTGCTACGCCGATATTATCGCCATGCGCCACCCCAAGGAGGGTGCACCCCAGGTGGCGGCGCTCAATGCCTCTATTCCGGTCATCAATGCCGGCGACGGTGGTCATAACCACCCCACGCAGACGCTGGCAGATCTGCTGACCATCCACCGGGAGAAGGGCCGGCTCAACGATTTGACCATCGGACTTTGCGGTGACTTGAAGTTCGGCCGCACGGTTCACTCCCTTATTCAGGCCATGTCCCGGTACACCGGTGTCCGTTTTGTGCTGATCTCTCCGGAGGAACTGATGCTGCCCGGCTATGTTAAGCACGATGTTCTGGAAAAGTATGATATTCCCTATGAGGAGACCACGGATCTGGAAGGCGCTATGCCTAAGCTGGATATCCTCTACATGACCCGCGTGCAGCGTGAGCGCTTCTTCAACGAAGAGGATTACCTCCGCTTGAAGGACAGCTACATCCTAACGCCCAAGAAGCTGAAGAATGCCAAGCCCGACATGAAGATCCTGCACCCGCTGCCCCGCGTCAACGAGATCAGTGTTGCTATTGACGATGATCCCCGTGCCTGCTACTTCAAGCAGGTGCTCAACGGTAAGTATATGCGTATGGCTCTTATTTTGAAGCTGCTGGAGGTGGAAGCATGAGAATCGAACCTATTCAGAACGGAATCGTCATTGACCATTTGACGGCGGGAACCAGTTTGAAGCTGTATCATCTGCTGGGTCTTGATCATCTGGAGTGCCCTGTGGCACTGATCCAGAACGCCGTCAGCGAGAAGATGGGCAGTAAGGATATTATCAAGATCGGTGCTGACATTGAAATCGACTATGACATTATCGCCTATGTGGATCCCGGCGCTACGGTGAATGTGGTGAAGAACGGCGAGCTCTACGAGAAAAAGACGCTCTCCAAGCCCAAGCGGCTGGTGAACGTCCTCAAGTGTGCCAATCCCCGCTGTATCACCTCCACGGAGCAGGAGCTGGATCAGGTCTTCCTGCTGTCCGACGAGGAGAAGGGCGTCTATCGCTGCATGTACTGCGAGACAAAGGCCAAGTAAAAAGCGTTTCTTTGGGAAGAAATTACGTCAAAATAAAAAACCACCCGTTGATCGGGTGGTTTTTTGTTCTGTAAATTGCAGGGGCATCCTTCTGGCGGGGAAACGAAGGTCACGCCGTGGGGGGCGGGATGGCCCGGATACTATATCGTCCGGTTATTTCTCCCAAACGGAATAGTAGAGATAGTTGCTGCCGTTTGCGGAATAGAGCAGCTTGTACTTGACATTTTCCTCCTCGGCAGATGCAGAGCTGATTTTCTCCCCGGAGGGTTCAAGATACGCCTGCGCCAGCTGTCCCTGTATGGAGTTGCCTGCTTCGAAGGATGTTGACCAAAGGGGGACGCTGGAGGCTTTCAGCTCTGCTTCTGTTTTGAAAACATATTCCTTGAGCAGTGCCAGATTTTCCTCCCGGCTCAGGGATGTGTCCTCATCCATATGCCAGTTGATATCCGTAACGATGCCTGTTTCATCGACAATAATATACATATATTTTGCTGTAGGGGCATCCGTTTCGTGGCAGCTTAAATGATAGGTCCTTTCCGAACTTTCGCGGGGATCATTGAATGAAATGTAGCGGGTATCTGTCTGCAATGCCTCGGTCAGCTGCTCCATTGTCTGTAGGACGACCTGCTGCTTATGCTCCTTGGCCTGCGCGGCATGCATGAAAGAGGGAATGAACGAAATGGTCAAGATAAGCGCAGGCAGGAGAAGAAGCATCAGCTTATATTTCTTAGGGGAGGGGACAGAAATCCCCCAGGCATCGGCCACGGCATGGGCGTTTTGCGCCATATCCGAGGACATCTGGTGGATTGCGGCAACAGAGGCGGCAGCGCCGGCGACCTGCGCTGCTGCGCCTAAGCCGGAAACTGTCTCGTTACTGGAACGCCGCATCATATTTCCGGACAGGGTCATGCCTACGCCCACAGCAGCTGTGTCAGAACCGCGGATCTCCTGCTGGTGGACATCCAGCTTGTGCAGAATGTTCTTCCACTTTTTCCCGTTCATACCAAACCGGGGAATAAGTACCGCACAGGTAAAGAAAACAATACCGATGATGGCAAAAGTCACCACAATACCAAACAGGATAAAATCATAGGGGTTATCATGCGCATCCAGAGCAAGATCGTTGATCATGAACAGAAGCAGCCACAGAAACATCATGATAAAGATACCTAAAATAGTCGGCAGAACCAAACAGGGCAGGATGCAGTATTTTTTGATTTGTCGGATTTCCTTTGGCGTGAGATTAGTTGTTTTCTCCATAAGTTTCTCCTTTTACCGATAGAGTGCTTGAGAGGCTCCTTGCGCTTTGCCAGCTTCGAAAAACGAAATTTAGATAGGCATATTATAGCGACTCGGCAGATGCATTACAAGAGTAGAGCGGAAAAGTGTTTATATCATGTGAAGTAAGGGAGATACGAACGTTCTTCCGATACTTTTCGGAGAAGAATGGACGGAAATGGCGGGATGCAAAAAGATTTCGGGGATCGCTCTTTTGAGCGATCCCCGGAATCTTTCATATTTTCGGCTGCCCGCAGGCAGCGCAGTTCTTTTATGGGTGCCGTGGTTTCGTCTCTTGATAGAACATATTCCAATCGACTTGATAGGCGCGGAGCGTCTTCTCATTAAAGCAGATCATCCGCACCTCCAATGCAGGGTGCTCATAGAGAAAATCCATGATGGTGCGCAGGGCGATATGGGCGGCCTGCGGGAGAGGAAAGCCATAGATGCCGGTGGCGATGGAGGGAAAATCAATACTGCGGCAGCCGTGTTCCACGGCCAGCGTCAGGGCATTTCGGTAGCAGGCGGAGAGCACAGCAGCTTCGCTGTGATTGCCGCCCTGCCACACGGGGCCGGGAGTATGGATCACATAACGGCAGGGGAGCTGGTAAGCCTTGGTGATCTTGGCCTCACCCGGTTTGCAGCCACCCAGCGTGCGGCACTCCGCCAGAAGTTCCGGGCCTGCGGCGCGGTGAATCGCACCGTCTACGCCGGAGCCGCCCAGCAAAGAGGGCTTGGCGGCGTTGACGATGGCGTCCACATGGGACTGTGTGATGTCCCCTAAGAGAATAGATACAGCCATGGAACCTCACATTTCCAGATAGCGGCGGCACTTTTCCTGTGCCTCGGCGGCGATACGATCTTCGTCTACCTGTACGAGGTGGCCGTCCTTGACGGTGATTTTGCCGTGGACCACCGTATAGTCGACAGCGCCCCGGACGCCTACTGTTGCCAGCACGGAGGCGGGATCCACGGTAGCACCGACCAGTTCCAGACGGCGCTTGTCGATCATAAAGAGGTCGGCACACTTGCCTATCGCCAGAGCGCCGATATCGTCACGACCCAGCAGCCGTGCGCTGCCTCGGGTGGCCATCTTCAAAATATCATAGCCGGAGGGTGCGTCGGCACTGGAGTGGAGGCGGTGGAGGAGATAGGCCACCCGCAGTTCCTCCATCAAACTGGAGCCGTCGTTGGAGGCGCTGCCGTCCACGGCAAGTCCGACAGGAATGCCCATGCGCAGCATCTCCGGGATGCGGGCCACGCCGGAGGCCAGCTTCATGTTGGAGATAGGGCAGTGGGCGACGCCGGTGCCGGTGCGAGCCAAGACCCGAAGTTCCTCATCGTTGAAGTGGATGCCGTGGGCGAACCATACATCGTTGCCGGTCCAGCCCAGACGCTCCATGTATTCCAGCGGACGGATCCCCTCACGCTGCAGCATAAAATTCTCCTCATCCTTCGTCTCACACAGGTGCGTGTGGAGCCGAACACCGTATTGACGCGCCAGGATAGCGCTTTGCCGCAGAAGCTCGGCGGAGACGGAGAACGGGGAGCAGGGAGCCAGCGCAATGCGGTGCATGGCGCCGCGGCTGGGATCGTGCCATGTTTCGATGAGCTGTGCGCTGTCTTTCATAATTTCATCTACCGTCTGTACGACACTGTCTGGCGGCAGCCCTCCGTCCTTTTTCGACAGATCCATACTGCCACGGGAGGCGTACATACGGATGCCCAAGGCATCGGCGGCCTCGAACTGGGCGGATAGCAGATCGCCGGCATGGGCGGGGAAGACGTAGTGGTGGTCGAAGCAGGTAGTACAGCCGTGCTTCATCAGTTCTCCCATGCCAGTGAGGGAACTGAGCCGGATCACCTCGCTGTCCAGATTCTTCCAGATCTCGTAAAGGGTGCGGAGCCAGTCAAACAGCTCCATGTTCTGCACCTGCGGAAGGTTGCGGGAAAAGATCTGATAGAGATGGTGATGGGTGTTTACAAGGCCGGGATAGCACAGCATATGGCGGCAGTCTAAAACCTCGTCGGCATCGCAGGTGAGATTTTGACCGATTTGCGTGATAAAGCCATCTTTACAGAGAAGATCTGCGTCACGGAGAATGCGATCCTCGTCATCACAGGTTACCAGTGCGGAGATGTTTTTAAGAAGCAGTGTTGCCATAAGCATACCTCAATTCTCAATAAGATGAAAAGAGCCGCCGCAGACAGTGAACGTCTGCGGCGGCATGGAAACTGTCTGAAAGAAAACCTATATCGGTTGTCTTGTTAGCGATCCTCGCGGAAGTAGCTGAGACCCAAAGATGCAGGGGGCTGATTCTCTTTCTTGTTGCGCAGGCTGGAGAGGATCAGCACGATGACCGTGACCACATAGGGCAGAATCTTATAGAGCTGGGTAGGAATGAAAGGCAGCACCAGACGCAGATACAGGATCATCAGTGCGCCAAACAGGATAGAGCCCCAGATGGCGTTGAGAGGACGCCACATACAGAAGATGACCAGTGCCACAGCCAGCCAGCCTACACCGGCCAGACCCTCGTGGTTCCAGACGCAGCCGGCGATGGTCATGATGTAGACCATGCCGCCGATGGCGGAGATACCGCCGCCGATCACCGTTGCCAGGTATTTATAGCGGGCCACATTTAGGCCGGCCGCATCGGCAGTAGCAGGGCTTTCACCCACAGAGCGGAGATAGAGGCCGCGGCGGCTGCGGTTGATGAAGAAGAACAGGACAACGGCCAGTGCAAGGCCAATGTAGAAGAAGATACTGTTCTTGAAGAGAATGGGGCCGATCACGGGGATCTCCTGCAGGAACTTAGGGAAGGGGGAGTTCTGGAAGAACACCTTCATCTCGTTGCTGATGGCGATGTAGCCGCCCTCGGTCACGCGCATGTACTCGCCCACGAACTGGCCCACGCCGGTACCAAAGATGGAGAGGGCAAGACCCGTCACGTTTTGGTTGGCGCGGAGCGTAATGGTGAGGAAGCTGAAGATCAGTGAGCACAGGGCACCGGCCAGGAAGGCACACAGAAGACCCATCAACACGGCAACAAAGCCGTTGGGGGAGCCCATCTTTTCATAGTAGTACACACCGGCCAGACCAACAGCGCCGCCGGTAAACATGATACCTTCGACACCCAGATTCAAATTGCCGGACTTCTCGGTGAGAATCTCACCCAGCGTACCGAACAGCAGGGGAGTACCGTAGGTAATGGCGGCTACGACCAGAGCCACTGCCAAAGTCACAAATTCATTCATTTTCTGCCGCCTCCTTTACAGGGGAATCGTTGCTGTCTGCAGATGTCTCGGGTGCCGCTTTCTTGGCCTTATGGCCACGGAAGATGAGGCGGAAATTGATGAAGAACTCACAGCCCAGCATACAGAACAGCAGGATACCGGTGATGATATCAGAGATCGAGGTGGGGACAGCCAGCGTGGTTTGCAGTGTCTGTGCACCCTTTTGCAGAATGGCCAGCAGAGCGGAAATGGCGATCATAGCAAATGCATTCAGCTGGCTGAGCCACGCCACAGTGATAGCGGTGAAGCCCACGCCGCCGGCTACGCCATCGTTCAGCGTACCGTTGGCACCGGAAACCAGAATGAAACCCACCATACCACTGATGGCGCCGGAGAGGAACATGGTGCGCATCATGACGCGGCCCACATTCATACCGGCATAGCGGGCGGTATTGAGGGAGTCGCCGATGACGGCGATTTCATAGCCCTGCTTGGAGTAGGTCATATAGAGGTGCATCAGTACCACCATGACCAGTACGATAATCCAGCCACAGTGAATGCCAAATACGCGGGGCAGACATGCATCCGGGGCAAACTGCGGGATGATCTGTGTGCCCTTTTGACCTTCCCACGGGCCGCCTTGCAGCCAGCGGACAATACCGATGACAATATAGTTCATCATCAGTGTGAATAGTGTTTCGTTGGTGTTCCAGCGAGCCTTAAAGAACGCGGGAATCAGGCCCCAGATACCACCGGCCAGCGCACCGGCCACAGCCATTGTCACCAGCAGCACCGGGCCGGGCATCCGACCAGCCCAGAAGAGGGCGAAGTAGGTGGCGGCAATGGCACCGGCTGTGATCTGGCCTTCGGCACCGATGTTCCAAAAGCGCATTTTGAAGCAGGGGGCGATTGCCAGAGCGCAGCCCAGCAGAGGAACCGCAATCTTGACCGTTTGACGAATGGCTGTCGCGCGGCCCAGAGAGCCGGAGATAATGGTGCTATAGGCCTTGATGGGGTTGACGCCGGTAGCACCGATCACGAAACCGCCCAGGAACAGAGCCAGGAAAATAGAGCCGATGCGGATGGCCCAAATCTGCCATGTGGCCATGTTTTCACGTTTGGACAGGCGGATCAGGGGTTCATGTTTTTTCTGTTCCATTATTTCGCCTCCTTTCCGCCAATATGGGTCATCAGCAGACCCAGCTCTTCCTTGCTGGAAGAGGCGGCGTCCACAATTCCGCTGACCTTACCGCCGCACAATACCAGAATCCGGTCGCACAGCTCCAGCAGCACGTCCAGATCCTCGCCAACGTAGACAACGGCGACGCCCTGCATTTTCTGCTGGGTCAGCAGGTTATAAATCGTATAGGAAGTGTTGATGTCCAGACCGCGAACGGCATAGGCTGTCATCAATACGCTGGGGGAGCTGGCGATTTCGCGGCCCACCAGCACCTTCTGGACATTACCGCCGGACATACGCCGTACAGGGAAATCCGTGCTGGGTGTGACGACCTCCAGATCTTTCCAGATCTGCATGGCCAGCTCGTTGGGGTCCTTGCGATTGACAAAAATGCCCTTGCCCTTGCGCCAGGAGCGCAGCATCATGTTGCCGGTCATGCCCATGGAGCCGACCAGACCCATGCCCAGCCGATCCTCGGGGACAAACGCCATGGCCACACCGGCCTTGCGGATTTGCATAGGGGTCTTGCCCACCAGATTGGCGGGTGCTGTGCCCTCCGGGGTATACATGATGGAGCCGGAGGAAATGGGATGGAGACCGGCAATGCACTCCAGCAGCTCGCGCTGGCCGGAACCGGAGATACCGGCAATGCCCAGAATCTCACCGCCCATGGCGGTAAAGCTGACATCATCCAGCCGCTTGATGCCTTCATCGTCAAAGCAGGAAAGGCCGCTGACGGTCAGGCGGGGCTGCGGATTGTCGTAGTGGGGACAGTCGATGTTCAGCGTGACGCTGTGGCCCACCATCATCTCCGTCAGTGCCTGAGGATTTGTCTCGGAGGTGTTGACGGTGCCGATGTACTGGCCCTTGCGGAGAACCGCTACCTTGTCAGAAATGGCCATTACCTCGTGGAGCTTATGGGTGATGATGACGATAGCCTTTCCGTCATTGCGCATATTCTGCATGACAGAAAACAGCTTATCCGTCTCCTGCGGCGTCAGTACGGCAGTGGGTTCGTCCAAAATCAGAATATCGGCGCCACGGTAGAGCACCTTGATGATCTCTACTGTCTGCTTTTGCGACACAGACATATCGTAAACCTTCTGAGAAGGATCGATATCAAAACCGTATTTTTCGCAGATCTCCCGGACACGGGCGTTGGTGGCCTTCATATCCAGCTTGCCGCCCTCGTCCAGACCCAATACGATATTCTCCGCCGCAGTAAACACATCGACCAGCTTATAGTGCTGGTGGATCATGCCGATGCCATAGTGGAAGGCCTCACGGGGAGAGGTGATGGAGACGGGCTTACCGCCTACCAAAATTTCGCCCTCATCGGGATAGTAAATACCGGAGAGCATATTCATGAGCGTGGTCTTACCGCTTCCGTTTTCGCCCAGCAGAGAGAGAATCTCGCCCCGCTGCAGGCAAAGGTTGATACGGTCATTGGCCACCACATCACCGAAGCGTTTAGTGATGTTTCTCAGTTCGATAGCACAAACAGGTTCCAAGGCTGTCATCCTTTCTTTGCATGGGTAGGTGAAAAATCATCTTTGAGTGGAAGAGACATTTGTAAGAAAAAGAGGCTGCCGCGGGGACAGCCTCTTTTGCGTAAGTAGCCCGATTATTCGTCGGTGGTGATGCCGTCGATGTTCTCAACGAAGTAGGGAGCAGACTGGAATTCGGACTCGTGGAAGTAACCGTCAGAGACAGCTTCCTCGGAATCAGCAGCGAAGTCGCCGTCGGTATCCAGAGCAAAAGCGTGGGTCAGAGGCTGACCGCCAACAGTAAAGGTAGAGGTGTCAAAGACATGCAGGGTACCATCCTTGATGGCCTTCTCGACCTCAGCCAGCTTGTCAGCAGTGCCGGGAGCAGCGATCTTCTCGTTCAGGTCGGTCAGAACAACAGCGCTCTCATCAATACCATGGCACCAATCCTGCTCCAACTCGCCGCCGTTGGCAATAGTCTCGATGGCGTGGGTAAAGTAGACGGACCAGTCGATACGGGTACCGATCAGAGAAGCCTCGGGAGCGACACCGATCATATCGTTATTGTAGCCAGTGTGGAATGCGCCCTTGGACTGAGCGGTAGTAGCAGGGGTGGTGTTGTCGGAGTGCTGGGAGATCAGCACGCAGCCCTCATCGCACAGAGCGGAGGCGGCATTGCCCTCAGCAGTAGCGTCAGACCAGGAACCCACGAACTTCACCTTCATGGTGACAGAGGGGCAAACGCTCTTGGCGCCCAGATAGTAAGCGGTGTAGCCGGACTTCACCTCGGCGTAGGGATAAGCACCCACATAGCCGATGACAGCCTTGTCAGCATCCAGCTTACCGGCATCAATCTGCTCCTGCAGCTTCATGCCAGCCACCACGCCGGCCAGATAGCGGCCCTCATAGATGTTGGCGAAAGCGTTATGAGTGTTCTTCAGATCATCGCGGGAAGAAGCACTGTTGGTGCAGGCGATAAAGGTGATGTCGGAATAATCCTTAGCAACCTTCAGCATATGGGGCTCGAAGCCGAAAGAGTTGTTGATGATGATCTCACAGCCGGCCTCAGCCAGTTCCATGTTGGCATCCTCGCACTTGGAGTCCTCAGTAATATTGTACTTGACGACCCACTCCACATTGATGCCCTTGGCCTTCAGAGCCTCGGTAGCGGCCTCCTTGCCGCGGATGAAGTTGTAGGTGTAGCCCTGATCGTTTTCATCGCCGATGCAGATGAGGCCCACCTTGATGGTTTTGCCATCGGTGTTTTCGGGATCCTTTTCCTCACCACCGCCGCCGCAGGCGACCAGGCTCAGAGCCATGATGAGAGACAGGATCAATGCAAGAAACTTCTTCATTCAAATGTCCTCCTTCAAATTTGATTTTTGTAGGGATACTGCTTAGAATTGTGGGAAAATCCACAAATTCTCCAAAAAGATTATATAGTAAATAGTTCCAAAAAGCAACCGAAAACCAGGGAGGAAAATTCACATTCTCACAAAGCTACAAAAGTTTTATGCATTCAAAACATGAAATGACCCAAAATGCAGAAATTTGCAAAAATGTTATCATAAATGCTTATGGCAGGAATAATGGTAGAAAAAGGCAGAGGGGGGTGGAAATTATTGGAAGAACATTGTTCCGGTTTTTCCTTCGATTCCATCCTTGGCTTTTTCCAGTGCAGTGATCAGCGCTCTGCGGCCGGGCTTGGAGCGGGCGAACTTGGCTGCGGCCTGTACCTTAGGCAGCATGGAGCCGGGAGCGAAGTGCCCCTCGGCGGCATAGCGATCCGCATCGTCGGGGGTGAGGGCAGAGAGCCACTGCTCATTTTCCTTATTAAAGTTGATAGCCACCTTTTCCACTGCTGTCAGCAGGATCAGCATATCCGCATCCAGCAGTTCCGCCATCAGTTCCGAGGCGAAGTCCTTGTCGATCACGGCACCCACACCCCGGAGGTGGTGATTCTCTTCCTCGACCACGGGAATGCCTCCGCCGCCGCAGGCCACCACCACGGCACCGCCGTCGCTGAGGATCTTGATGCAGGGAGCCTCTACAATGCTAACAGGCAGGGGAGAGGCCACATAGCGCCGCCAGCCGCGGCCGGCATCCTCTTTCATAATGTAGCCGGTTTTGGCCGCCACCTCACGGGCTTCCTCCTCCGTGAGAAATTTGCCGATGGGCTTGGTGGGGTTTTGGAAGGCGGGGTCATCCTTGTCTACCACGGTTTGGGTGATGAGGGTACACACCGGCTTATGGATGTCGCGCCTGAGCAGTTCCTCTCGCAGAGCGGATTGCAGATCGTAGCCAATATAGGCTTCGCTCATGGCACCGCAGACGGACAGGGGCGTGATGGCCTGTTTGGCATCCTCGTGGGTGAGGGCGGTCATGGCGTTATTGATGATGCCGACCTGCGGACCGTTGCCGTGGGTGATGATCACCTCGTTGCCCTCGGTGATCAGGTCAACGATGGCCTTGGCGGTGATGCGGACGGCCCGGAACTGTTCTTTCAATGTTGTGCCCAGAGCGTTGCCGCCCAAGGCGATAACAATACGCTTGCTCATAGTTATGCTTACCTCAATTATATGTATGTGTTGTTGTACGAAAAAAGGCCTGCCGGAAAGAAATGCTGCAAACAATCAGTTCGAAAAGAAGCGTCAGAAAGACTTACGAGAACAGAAGTGACAGCATCCTTTCGGGCAGACCTGTAGGGATGAAAATCAGTGGTTCTTGCGGTGTTCGTCGCCGGCATCCATCTCCATGAGAGCCTTGGCAGGATCCTTCACTTGAGAGAGGAAGATCATAGCGGCGATAATATAGGGCTTGTAGCTGGCCTCCTTGTAAAGAGGCACCATGTAGCGATCGAAAACGGAGCTGTCCACTTCGCCCTTTTCACAGCTGACACCGGTGATGTCAGCGGGCAGGCAGTGCAGGTAAAGCGCTTTACCGTTCTTGGTTTTGCTCATCATTTCCTCGCTGCAGGTCCAGTCCTTATGCTGGGCGTTCTGGGCAAGAAGCCGCTGCTCCAGTGCATCGATACCCTCCTTGTCGCCAGCTTGATAGAGCTTGGTGCGCTCCTCCATCGCGGCGAAGGGGGCCCAGCTCTTGGGGTAGACGATGTCGGCGTCGGCAAAGGCTTCCTCCATGGAGTTAGTCTTAGTGAAAGAACCACCGTTCTTGGCGGCGTTCTCAGCGGCGATCTTCTCCACCTCGGGCATGACCTCGTAGCCCTCGGGATGTGCCAAGACCACATCCATACCCATGCGGGTGAAAAGACCGATCACGCCCTGTGGTACGGACAGAGGCTTACCGTAGGAGGGGGAGTAGGCCCAAGTCATGGCAACCTTCTTGCCCTTCAGATTTTCTACACCGCCGAAGTGATGGATGATGTGGAGCAAATCAGCCATGCACTGGGTGGGGTGATCCACGTCGCACTGCAGGTTTACCAGCGTGGGGCGCTGTTCCAGCACACCGTCACTGTAGCCTTCATCCAGAGCGTCCATGAAGGTTTTCTGGTATTTGTGGCCCTCTCCGATGAACATATCATCTCGGATGCCGATTACATCGGCCATGAAGGACACCATGTTTGCTGTCTCACGCACCGTCTCACCGTGGGCAATCTGAGATTTCTTCTCGTCCAGATCCTGTACCTCCAGACCCAGCAGATTGCAGGCGGAGGCAAAGGAGAAGCGGGTGCGGGTGGAATTATCGCGGAAAATGGAGATGCCCAAGCCGGAATCAAATACGCGGGTGGATTTATTGCGCTCGCGCAGATCGCGCAGAGCGTCGGCCACGGTAAAGATGGCGTCCAACTCTTCATCGGTCTTATCCCAAGTCCAATAGAAGTCGTTCTTATACATATTATTAATATGTAGTTTTTCCAAATGACGGGCCAGTTCCACGGTCTTGCTCATAATCTCTTTCTCCTTATTTAAATTTCACAGTTGATACACCGACTTACTTGATGTCATTATCCGTCAGACTCTGACGGAACTGGGTGACGCTCTCAGACTTGTCACCGGGCTGATAGAGCATGGGGACAGCGGCGTACAGCGCAGCGCAGGTCACCAGATCCTGCTTCCAGGTGATCTCATTGGGCGCGTGTGCCTGACTCTCGGCGCCGGGGCCGAAGCCTACGCAGGGAATGCCGTAGCGCCCCTGGATCGAAACGCCGTTGGTGGAGAAAGTCCACTTGTCGGTGAGGGGACGGCCTTCCCGTTTTTCGCGGGCAGTCTCGTCGGCGTAGAGACGCTTTTCGCCCCACAGGGCGTGGTGTGCGTCGATGAGAGCACGGACGTGGGGGGCGTCCTCACGGTTGATCCAGGTGGGGAAGAAGCACTCGGTCTCATACACAGTGCCGGTCCACGCGGGACGGTCATACATATACATACTGACCTTCACGTCGTCACCGTACTGACGGACATGGGGTAGGTCCCGAATTTCCTGCAAGCAGGAATCCCAAGTCTCGCCGGCAGTCATACGGCGGTCAATGGAAATGGAGCAGCTGTCCGCCACAGCGCAGCGGGAGGGAGAGGTGTAGAAGATCTGACTGGTGGTGCAGGTACCACGACCCAGGAATCGGGCATCCTCATAGTGCTCGGGGTTATACTTGGGATCGAGCATCTTCACAAGACCCTTGATCTCGGTATCCTCGTTGGCGTCGTTCTCGTTGAGGGCACGGACATCCTGCAGAATATCGGCCATTTTGTAGATGGCGTTGTCGCCGCGCTCCGGGGCACTGCCGTGGCAGCTGACACCCTTCACATCCACACGGATCTCCATGCGGCCGCGGTGACCACGGTAGATGCCGCCGTCGGTAGGCTCGGTGGAGATGACGAATTCAATCTGCTTTTGTGCTTCCTCCTTGCTGGAGAAGTACTTATTGACGATGTATTGCCAGCACATGCCGTCGCAGTCTTCTTCCTGCACGGTGCCGACGACCATGATTTTGTACCCCTCGGGGATGAGACCCAGATCCTTCATGATCCGGCCGCCGTAGGCTGCTGCGGCCATGCCGCCCTCCTGATCGGAACCGCCGCGGCCGTAGATGACCTCTTCGGTTTCGTAGCCTTCATAGGGGTCATGGGTCCAGTTGCTGCGATTGCCGATACCCACTGTGTCGATGTGGGAGTCGATGGCGATGATCTTGTTGCCCTCGCCCAGCCAGCCAATCACATTGCCCAGACCGTCGATCTCGACCTTGTCATAGCCCAGAGTTTCCAGCTCCTGTGCGATACGGCGAATGACGCCTTCCTCTTCGCAGGATTCCGAGGGAATGGCAATCATATCCCGCAGAAAACGGCTCATATCCTGGCGGTATCCCGCTGCAGCTTGCTTGATGGCTTCAAAATCCATAATGCACCTCCGTTATATTTATCTGCGTTGTCGGGGTAGTATGTTGTTCCTTTAATCCCATCATAGCACATGTAGCACAGATGTCAAACAAAAGTTTATGATACCTAAAAAATTTTTTGAATTAGAAGTTGATTTCTCTGAAAAATATGTTATGATGAAAAAAAGACAGTGTAAGGAGGGTGCCATGGAGAGCAGAAAACTGAATCTACTCAAGCAGTTGGCCGTCGGTATAGCCGCTCAGTTTGGGAGTAAATGTGAGGTAGTGATTCACGAGGTGAACAGCAGTCGGCCCGACCACTCCATTGTTTTCATCGAAAACGGACACGTTTCCGGCCGAAAGGTGGGAGACGGAGCATCGCAGGTAGTGCTGGATCAGCTGGCAGATCAAGCGCGGCAGCCTAAGGACCATCTGTGCTATCTGACGAGGACGTCATCAGGACGGATCTTGAAATCCTCGTCGCTGTATATACGCAACCGCAGCGGCGTGGTAACAGGTATTTTTTCTATCAACTATGATGTGACCGATCTCATGCTGCTGCACAGCCAGATCACTGAAATGGTGGAGCCGCGCGACAAGGCGGAAAAAGAACCGGAAAAGCTGATCAACATCAACGACGTGCTCAATGAGCTGATTGACCAGTCGGTGGCATTGGTAGGCAAGCCGGTGGCGCTGATGAATAAGGAGGAAAAGATCCGAGCCATCAGCTTCCTTAATAAAAGCGGAGCTTTTCTGGTCACCAAGTCCAGTGATAAGGTAGCCCAGTATTTTGGAATTTCCAAATATACTCTGTATTCGTATCTTGATTCTAACAAACAACAGGAGGAGAAAAAATGATTGATTTGACTATCAACAAAGCCGGATTGGAACATAACATCCAGAAGGCGAAGGAAAACAACGTCATCATTCCCACCTTTGCTCAGATGCAGAATCCGGAGCTGATCCCCGAGAAGATTCTCGATCGCCTCAGCAAGGCCGGCCTTTGGGACGTCGACCCTGTAAACCTGTTCCGCATTACATGGCTCAACGAGCCCAAGGAAAAGGGCGGTTTGTTCCGCAAGGTGCCTAACTATGTGGAGATTCCCAGCGTCCTTTCCGGCGTGCCCTGCCGCATCATTGCCATGGTGGGCAAGTGGTTCCCCACGGGCTGCCACAAGGTGGGTGCCTCCTTCGGCTGCCTGGCCCCGCGTCTGGTGACCGGCCAGTTTGATGCCACCTATCATCACGCTGTGTGGCCCTCCACCGGCAACTACTGCCGCGGCGGCGCTTTCAACTCTAAGCTGCTGGCCTGCGACAGCGTGGCTATTCTGCCGCAGGATATGTCCCGCGAGCGCTTTGAATGGCTGCAGTCCATCGCCGGTCAGGTGATCGCCACCCCCGGCTGCGAGTCCAACGTGAAGGAGATCTTCGACAAGACTTGGGAACTGAAGGCGGATCCCACCATGATGATCTTTAACCAGTTCTCTGAGATGGGCAACCCCATGTGGCACTATAATGTGACCGGTACGGCACTGGCCACCCTCTTTGAGGCTGTGAAGAAGCCCGGTGACCGTTTTGCCGGTGCCTGCTTCACCTCCGGTTCTGCCGGTACTATGTCTGCCGGTGACCTGCTGAAGGAGCGCTATCCCCATCTGAAGCTGGCTGTGGGTGAGGCACTGCAGTGCCCCACACTGCTGGATAACGGCTTCGGCGGCCACCGTATCGAGGGCATCGGCGATAAGCATGTGCCCTGGGTACATAACGTGAAGAATACCGATATGGTCATCGACATCGACGATGAGGATAGCCAGCGCCTGCTGCGCCTGTTCAATACGCCGGAGGGCCAGACCTATATGAAGAACGAGCTGGGCCTGGACGACGAGATGATCGAGAAGCTGACCTGGCTGGGTATCTCCGGTATCGCCAATGTGTTGTGCTGCATCAAGATGGCAAAGTACTATGAGCTGACTGAGAACGATGTGGTGGGTACCGTGCTGACCGACTCTGCCGTCATGTACCAGTCCCGCATCAAGGAGCTCAGCGAGATGCATGGTGCCTACACGGAGGTGGAGGCTGCTAAGGATCACGCACTGCATATGCTGGGCATGAAGACGGACAATATGCTGGAGCTGACCTATGCCGATCGCAAGCGCGTACACAACTTGAAGTACTACACTTGGGTGGAGCAGCAGGGCATGTCTGTGGAGGATCTGAATGCGCAGTGGTATGATACCGAGCACACTTGGGATGCCGTCCACGCACAGGCCAAGGAGTTGGATGAACTGATCAACGAGTTCAACGAGGCTACTGGCCTGCTCAAGGCTCTGTAAGCGTAAAACTGTCTCAAAAGAGGGACGGGACACACGTCCCGCCCCTCTTTTTTGTGTGAATGGTTCCCACGCAGAGGGGGACGACGCGGAAGGATCGAGGACGAAAATACGGGGATTTCTAAGGCAAAGGAGATAGCTCTATGAGAAATGTAAAATACGCCAAGTGTGTCCGCTGCGGCAAGACCTATGAGGCAACGCCGGATCTGACCAACTGTGAGTGCGGCGGAATTCTGGATATTGTCTACGACTACGACTATATTAAGTCTGTTCTTACCAAGGAGAAGCTGGCACGGCGTGAGAATCGATCCATGTGGCGCTATCGGGAGCTGCTGCCGGTGGAGGAGACCACCGAGGATACGCCGCTGCGCGTTGGCTGGACCCCCCTCTATGAGGAGCCGCAGCTGGCGGAAATGCTGGGCATCAAGAAGCTGTGGGTGAAGGACGACGGACAGAACCCCACCGCATCCTTGAAAGACCGTGCCAGCGCGATGGCTGTTGCCAAGGCGCGGGAGGCGGGTGCCAAGACCATCGCCTGTTCCTCCACCGGCAATGCTGCTTCTTCTCTGGCAGGCAATGCGGCGGCGGCAGGTTTGAAAACCTATATCTTTGTGCCGGAGCGTGCACCCAAGGGCAAGGTGGCGCAGCTGATGATCTTCGGCGCCAATGTGATCAGCGTCAAGGGCAACTATGAGGAGACCTTCAAGATGTCCGCCGCCGCCATCGAGAAGTATGGCTGGTATAACCGCAACGCCGCCATCAACCCCTACCTCTCCGAGGGGAAAAAGACGGTTTCACTGGAAATTGCCGAGCAGCTGGGCTGGGAGATGCCCGATTATCTGGCCATCTCTGTGGGTGACGGCTGCACCATTGCCGGCGTTTGGAAGGGCTTGAAGGATCTCTACGCTATTGGCTTTATCGACAAGCTGCCCCGGCTGATCTCCGGCCAGTCTACAGGCTGCTGCCCGCTGAACCGTGCCATTCAGACAGGGGAGGACTGGTATCCCATGGAGGAGAACACCATCGCCGACTCCATCGCTGTGGGCGTGCCCCGGAATGCGGATAAGGCGCTGATGGCCATTCGTGAGTCCAACGGTCTTGCCATCAACGTGACGGACGAGGAGATCTTGGCCGCACAGCGGCTGTTAGGGCGCACCTGCGGCGTCTTTGGTGAGCCTGCCGGTGTTACCGGTGCAGCAGCACTGAAGAAGGCCTGCGAGATGGGACTGATCGAGAAGGACGCCACGGTGGTTTCGGTGGTCACCGGCAATGGCTTGAAGGATGTAGCCAATGCGATCCGCTCTGCCGGGGAGCCACTGCACATCGAGCCGGATCTGGATTTGATGGTGGAGGGCTTCCGTGAGCGCGGCGTGACCGTGGAATAAGAACGGCAATAGAAACAATACAGGGTTATACCTGTTCTGAATCGACAAAAGACCAGATGAGGAGCTCTTCGGGGCACCTCGTCTGGCCTTTTTATAGGATAAATATGCGGAAATTCTGCGTTGTCTATTTGAATCAATCCGTGACCACAATATCAAAATCGTAGAGGCCTCCTCCGTGGCCGATGGTCTGGGTTCTGTTCCACTGCAGCTTGGGGTGCATATTGCCGTAGCAGCAGTCATCGGTATTGCAGAAAATCGTGGTGTGTTCGGGGCAGCCCATAGCCTTGCAGGTGTTGAAATAGGGGCGGACAGTTGCGCCGAATTTGGCACGGAATACTACGAGGTGCTTTGAGTTACCCTTGATTTTGCAAAAGTCTACTATGTTTCTCGGGCTCCTTGGCAGGAAAAAAGACCGGGAGACTGGTATAAAACCAGCCTTCCGGTCTTTTGCGGCAGCTTATAGGAGGACTTTTCTCTATTTGGCTAAAATCGTTTCAGCCAGGCCATTGGCGAAAATACGGGCGGCCAAAAGCGACTCGTCCATGGAGTTGCCGGCGGCGCCGATTTCCACCAGCATAGAGCCGGGGGTCATGTGCTGGTTGTAGCGATAGCCGCGGACAGTGATGGGACGCATCAGCGTGGGATAATTCTCACAAATGTGGTTTTGCACGGCCACGGCCAGCTTCAGGTTATCCTGCCAGCCGTCGAAGGCGTTGCCCATCACAAGGCTTACCTGTGCTGCGCGGGGTTCTTCCTCGGAAACCAGTTTATATTGATTGCCGTCGGCATCTGCAATGGCGTCGCGGTGAATATCCAGGATGAAGACCAGAGAGGGATAATTTGCTACATAGTTTTCGATGGCGGCAAGGCTGTTGCTGTAGGAATCGTTGTAGTTGGGGACATCATGGAGTGTTCGGTCGTGGAGGACGGAAAGACCATGGGAGGAGAGAACGGCAGCCACCTCGTCACCGACACGGAGGACATTGCAGCGATCATCGTCGGTGCGGTAGTCGCCGGTAGGGACATATTCCTCACCGGGCGGCATGGAGTAGGCCTCGCTGCCGTGGCTGTGGATGATAAGGACTTGGGGCCCCTCTGTACCGGGACGGGCAGAGAAATCCATAGCGGACAGAGAAGCTGCATCCAATTCGTGAGAAGAGGTATTTTTGATATAGACGCCGTTCACCACGGTGTAGCCGCTCTCGGAGGTGGGGTGGACGGTCTGGGAGGGAACACCGTTATCCAGAAATTGAAGGCCATCCGTGAGTGGATCTGTACTGACAGGAGTAGCCGCCGGGGCAGGAGGTGTTTCTTCCGGGACGGCGGGTGGTGTGGTGTCACTTTCTGTTTCCTTGGCGGCTTGTGCACGCAGTGCAGCGATGCCGGTGCGCTGCGCCATCAGCAGGGGAGACTGGTGCAGGGTCAGCATGGTGATCGGAGAGAGGGGAGAGTCGGAAAAGAAATCTCCCAGCTCCCAGCGCAGCAGCTGCCGGGGCAGGGTGGTACTCTCTTTCATGGCAGTGACAGCAGCATCAAGTGTTTCACTGCTCGCAGTGACGACGGCGGCCCACAGGGTCATTACCGAGAGGGCGAGGGCCAGAATACGGCGTGCCAGCTTTTTGTTCATGTGTTGCTCCTTTCCTATGTACGAAACTGTGCTTGTAGCCACTATATGCATGGCTGATGCGGTATAGCACTCTTGCATTAAAAAAGAAAATGCAGTATAATATATACATAAATTTAATCAAATCCAGACAAAAAGAAAGTTTTTTCCAAGAAGGACGGCTCATATAGCTCCGCAATGGATGGCGCGGAGGTTTCTACGGAACCGCCACAGGTTTCACTATGAGTGCTTTGCTGCAGCAGGCGGCGAAGCGCTCTTTTTTGTTTTGTGAAAGGAGCAGCCATGAAAGAAGTATTGAAAGGTAACATTGTTCATGCCCCGGCATTAGGGGAACTGTCTATTGTGGAGCAGGGGTATCTCTTGCTGGAAGATGGCGTCATCACCGGAATCGAGCAGGTGTTGCCGCAGAACTATGACGGCACGGTGCGGGACTATGGGGATTGCTTGATCTTGCAGTCCTTTGCCGATATGCACCTCCATGCACCCCAGTATCCCATGTTGGGCATGGGCATGGATCTGCCATTGATGGAGTGGCTGCAGCGCTATACCTTCCGCACGGAGGCGCGTTTTGCAGACCTCGACTATGCCCGCCGGATCTACCGGCGTCTCGCCAGCGATTTGATCACCAATGGCACCACCCGCGTCTGTATGTTCTCCTCTCTCCACACGGAGGCCACATGGATCTTGATGGAGGAATTGGAAAAGGCCGGCGTTACCGGCTATGTGGGCAAGGTGAACATGGATCGCAACGGTGCGCCGGGCGTTCTGGAGGAGACAACGGAGGAGTCGGAACGGGAGACGCTCCGCTGGCTGGAGGGCTGCCATTTTGAGCACATTAAGCCCATTCTTACCCCGCGTTTCACCCCGTCCTGTTCTGACGAGCTGATGGGCTGGCTGGGGGAGCTGGCAAAGGAGCAGGGGCTTTATGTCCAGTCCCATCTTTCCGAGAGTGCTGGGGAGATCGAGCTGGTGTCCCAGCTGTATCCGGAATGTCAGCGCTATTGGGAAACCTATGAAAAGTACGGCCTTTGGAAGGATCACACGCTGATGGCCCACTGTGTCCACAGCGACGATGCGGAACGACAGGCCATGAAGGACCACAATGTGGTGGTCGTTCACTGCGCCGACTCCAACATCAACATCTCCTCCGGCATCTGTCCGGTGAAGAAGATGCTGCAGGAGGGGCTGTGGGTGACCCTGGGCTCCGACATTGCCGGCGGCGCACAGCTGCCCATGTACCGAGTCATCACCACCACGATCCGCAGCTCTAAGGTGCGCCAGATCATGGACGATTGGCAGACCGATTTTTTGACAGTGGCGGAGGGCTACTATCTGGGGACTACGTCGGGACATAAATATTTCGGCGCCGGGGACGGCTTTGCGGTGGGAGATAAACTCCATGCTGTGGTGCTGGATGACAGCGATTTCGTGGAGTCCACCCGGCCGCTCAGCGTGGCGGAGCGCTTTGAACGAGCCATGTACATGACCCATCGCCACAACATCATCGCCGTCTGGTCGGATGGACGCTGCGTGGTGGAGCGGTGAAACATTCTTGCAAAAAGAATAGAAAAATGGTAAAATGGCACAAGAAGCGGCGGATCATAGCGGTAAGAACTGTGGACGAACATAAAAACTATGTAAGAAATTGACAATTTGTTCACTTTTTCCGTGAGCCATTGACTATAATAAGAATAGCCACTTCAACGTAAATCGAAGAGAACGGAGGCGCATACAATGGATGCAAGAGAAAATGAAGTCATGACTTTCGATCAGGAGGAAATCAGAACCGGCCTTTGTGCGGTGAAGGATTGGCTCTCCAATACTTTATATGAAGGCGTGCAGGTGCTGCGCGAACATAAAAAAGCTGTTTTGACGGCGGCAGCCATTGTGGTGACGGCGGCCGGTGTTGTCGGCGGCCTGTGGGCGCTTCTGACAAAGAAGAAGTAACCCTTTTTATACGTTTGTTTTTTGTGGCAGGCACAGGGAGAAGGAAACCTCTCCTTGTGTCTGTTGTACATTTTTATTGCAAGTAGGAGGTAATTACCATGGAAAAGAAAGAGTTTAAGGCGGAATCAAAGCGCCTGCTGGACTTGATGATCAATTCTATCTACACCCACAGGGAGATTTTCCTGCGCGAGATCATCTCCAACGCATCCGATGCAATTGATAAGCTGTGCTACCGCTCTTTGACAGACGATCAGGTGGGTATGAAGCGGCAGGATTTTGCCATTACCATTACCACCGATGAAGAAAACCGCACCTTGACCGTCAGCGACAATGGTATCGGCATGAGTGAGAAGGAATTGGAGGATAATCTGGGCGTGATCGCTTCCAGTGGTACTTTCCAGTTCCGGCAGGAGATGGACGAGAGCGACAATACCGATGTGATCGGTCAGTTCGGCGTGGGATTCTACTCCGCCTTCATGGTGGCTGACCACATCTCTGTGGTGACCCGCCGCTACGGCGAGGAGCAGGGCTGGCGCTGGGAGTCCGACGGCGTGGATGGCTACACCATCGAGCCCTGCGAGAAGGAGAGCGTCGGTACCGACATCATCATGCACATCAAGCCCGATGGCGAGGAGAGCAACGAGTTTACCCAGTATTTGCAGGAGTACACGCTGCGCCGTCTGGTGAAGAAGTATTCTGACTATATCCGTTTCCCCATCCGTATGCTGGTGACCCATTCCCGCCGCAAGGAGGGCTCTCCCGATGACAAGCCCGAGTTCGAGGATGTACAGGAGATGGAGACCCTCAACAGCATGGTGCCCTTGTGGCAGCGTCCCAAGAGTGAGGTGACAAAGGAGGAGTACGACAAGTTCTATCAGGAGCGTTTCGGTGATTTTGCACCTCCTCAGTCTGTCATTACCGTGTCTGCCGAGGGTTCTGTGACCTATAAGGCGCTGCTGTTTATCCCGTCTCAGGCATCCGGCCTCTACTATACCCAGGACTTTGAGCCCGGCCTGCAGCTCTACAGCTCCGGCGTGATGATCATGGATAAGTGCGCCGACCTGCTGCCGGAGTGCTTCAACTTCGTCCGCGGCGTCGTGGAATCCCCCGATTTGAGTCTGAACATCTCCCGTGAGCTGCTGCAGCATGACCGTCAGCTGAAAATCATCTCCAACAATCTGGAGAAGAAGATCCGCGGCGAGCTGGAGCGGATGCTGCGGGATGACCGTGAGGGCTATGAGAAGTTCTTCAAGAACTTCGGCCGCCGCTTGAAGGTATCCGCTATCGACGGTTACGGTGCCAAAAAGGAGCAGCTGCAGGATCTGCTGTTGTTCTACTCCTCTACGGAGAAGAAACAGGTGACCTTGAAGGAGTATGTCTCCCGGATGCCGGAGGAGCAGAAGTATATCTACTATGCCACCGGTGCCTCGGTGGAGACGATGGATCATATGCCCCAGACGGAGCTCTTGAAAGAGCGCAATATGGAGATCCTGTACTTTACCGATCAGGCAGACGGCTTCCTGCCGGATGCGTTCCACTCCTATGCGGACAAGCCTTTCCGCAGCGCCATTGACGGCGATCTGGGTCTGGAGGACAAGGAGCAGGAAAACGGTGAGGAGGAGCATCAGGAGTGCTTTGACTTTATCCGTGAGACGCTGGGCGAGCGGGTGAATCAGGTGAAGGCTTCCAATAAGCTCAAAACCCACCCGGTGTGCATGACCAGCGGCGAGGGCCTTACCTTTGAAATGGAGAAATATTTCCATGCGGTGCAGCCGGATATGCCGATGAAAGCACAGAGAATTCTGGAAATCAATGTAAAACATCCTGCCTTTACAGCACTTGAAAGTGCTAGAATTATGGACGAGGAGAAGGCTGAAAAGTATGTAGAGATCCTCTATAACCAGGCACTGCTGATTGCAGGTCTGCCTGTGGAGGACCCCACGGCTTATACGGATCTTCTGTGCAGCCTTTGGCAGTGAAAAATATGCAATAAATTGTAACCAAGCTGTTATTGCTATGTGATGTATCTTTGCCCAACGGATTCTATAATGGAGGAAAGAAATCACAAAGGAGAGCAAAGATGAAAAAACGGTGGTTGGTTGCGGGAAGCGCTGTTTTTGTAGGGATTATACTTCTGATTGCAGTGTTGAGTCTGATTCGTGGATATTTTATTCTGGCACCCGGCGTACAGCTGCAGCTCAACGGCGAGAAAATGCAGGAGGTTGCGGCTTATGGCGGATATGAGGATCCAGGCGCTGTGGCGCGCAAGGGGAAAAAAGAGCTGAACGTCGATATTGTGACGGAGGGCGCGGTGGATGACAAGGTACCCGGTACCTATACCATTACCTACCGCATGACGTATAATGGCAAGGAATATACGGCGCAGCGGCAGGTACAGGTGGTGGATCGGGAGGAACCGGAACTGCAGCTTTCCGGTGACGCCGCCATGACTGTCTCCAAACGGGAACTCTACGAAGAGCCGGGCTTTACCGCCACAGATCGCTGTGACGGGGATTTGACGGCCGCGGTGGAGGTGACGGAAGCGCTGGAGGACGATCTGCTGACGCTGACGTATATCGTGAAGGATAAGGCCGGCAATGAAGGCAGAGCGCAGCGTACTGTCACGATCAAGGATGTGGTGGCGCCGGAGCTCCTGCTCAATGGCGGTACGACGATGTATTTGCCCAAAGGCAGTGACTATGAGGAGCAGGGCTACAGTGCCGTAGATGATGCTGACGGTGATCTGACAGAGGCTGTGGAGCGCAGTGGCAGCGTGGATACCCGCGAGGCGGGTACATACACCCTTCGCTACACGGTGAAGGATCACGCGGGCAATACCGCTACGGCAGAGCGGACGGTACAGGTCTATGACGAGCAAACGGGCATAGGCAACCCCAAGAACCGCGTATATCTCACCTTTGATGACGGCCCCAGCGATGACGTGACGATTCGGGTTCTCGATACGCTGGCAGCTAATCATATTAGGGCCACCTTCTTTATTCTGAACTACGATGACAGCAAGCGCCCTATTATCCAGCGCATGATCGATGAAGGACACGCCATCGGTATTCATGGCTATTCCCACGACTATGCCACCATTTATGCCAATGACGAGGCGTTCATGAGCAACGTTTACGATTTGCAAAAGCGGCTCATTGACGATTTCGGGTATCGCTCCACCATCGTCCGTTTTCCCGGCGGCAGCTCCAATACAGTGAGCATGGAATATAATATCGGCATTATGTCTCGTTTGGCCAAGCGGCTGGAGGCGGAGGGATTCACTTACTTTGATTGGAATGTTTCCAGCGGCGATGCCTCCGGCAACAATATTCCTAGAAGTCAGATCTATGCCAACGTGACGGAGGGGCTGAGTAAGGACGCCTACAATGTGGTGCTGATGCACGATACCAGTGCTAAATCGACCACTGCGGATGCGTTGCAGGGTATTATTGATTATGCCCGGACAAACGACTACAGCTTCTGGCCGATCACATCTACAATGCCTGCGATCCACCACGGCATTGCCAATTAAGATGGAATAAAATGGAATAGAAGGAGAGCTTTGCTATGCTGCGAGGCTCTCCTTTTTTTACCAATACGGGGGTTTTGAAAAAAATTAAAATATTTTGAAAAAAAGTGTTGACAAATCTCGCCAGATGCGTATAATAAGATTTGTTCGGCAGACATGGTAAAACAAAAACGCAGAACAAAACACAGCGGGATTGTGTAAAGGTAGCACAGCGGACTCTGACTCCGTATGTGAGGGTTCGAATCCTTCTCCCGCTGCCACAAAACCTCGTAACTTCGGTTACGAGGTTTTTATTTTGTCTTTTATGTAAAGTAAAGGATGTTAAAGAAAAACAAAGGCGGAGGAGAAGGTGAGTCGGCGCGCCGAGAAATTCAGGCGGATGGGAGAGCGTTCTTGCTCCCGAATCCGCCTTTTTGCATTAGATTTTTAAAGTCCGGCACCGAGATTTTTTATAGCCGATCTTAGCCAGTCCATCCTCGGCAAATCCACGCAGAATGAGGGTTATCTGTACTCGATTCTGGAAGTGTTGGATC
>JAHHSH010000002.1 GCA_020025345.1 Oscillospiraceae bacterium
GTCACCAGACCCGTCGCTGGAACCCCAAGATGGCTCCCTATATCTACACCGAGCGTAACGGTATCTACATCATCGACCTGCAGAAGACCGTGAAGAAGCTGGAGGAGGCTTATAACTTCGTCCGTCAGCTGTCCGAGAACGGCCAGTCCCTGCTGTTCGTTGGTACCAAGAAGCAGGCTCAGGAGGCTATCAAGGAAGAGGCTCTGCGCTGCAACATGTTCTATGTCAACGCTCGTTGGCTGGGCGGTATGATGACCAACTTCAAGACCATGCGTACCCGCGTGGATCGTCTGAACCAGCTGAAGGCTATGCAGGCTGACGGTACCTTCGATATGCTGCCCAAGAAGGAAGTTATGAAGCACATGGGCGAGATCGAGAAGCTGGAGAAGTATCTGGGCGGCGTTAAGGATATGAAGAAGCTGCCCGGCGCTCTGTTCATCGTTGACACCCGCAAGGAGCGCAACGCTATCGCTGAGGCTCATCGTCTGGGTATTCCTGTTGTGGCTATCGCCGATACCAACTGCGATCCCGACGAGATCGATTATCCCATCCCCGGCAACGATGACGCTATCCGCGCCATCAAGCTGATCTCCTCCGTCATGGCTAACGCTATGCTGGAAGGCCGTCAGGGCGAGCAGACCGAAGAGGCTGCTGCCGATGCCGAGTAATTGAAGAGATCGAATCGGATAACCGCGTAAACCAACGGGGCAGGGTTTGATGCCCTGCCCCATTTTCATTACAATATACTGGAGGATATTAAAATGGCTTTTTCTGCTGCTGATGTAAAGACTCTGCGTGAAATGACCGGCGTTGGCATGATGGACTGCAAGAAGGCTCTGACCGCTTGCGATGGCGATATGGATAAGGCAGTCGAGTGGCTGCGTGAGAAGGGCATGGCTGCTTCTGCTAAGAAGGCTGGCCGCATTGCCGCTGAGGGTATGGCTTACGCCACCGTGGTGGACGGCATCGGCGTTGTGGTCGAGGTTAACGCTGAGACCGACTTCGTTGGTAAGAACGAGAAGTTCCAGGAGTTCGTCAAGGGCGTGGCTTCTACCGTGGCTAAGGAGAATCCCGCTGATCTGGACGCTCTGATGGAGTGCAAGTACATGGGCGGCGAGCTGACCGTGCTGCAGCAGCAGCAGGAGATGGTGCTGACCATCGGCGAGAACATCAAGGTTCGTCGTTTTGCTCGCTTTGCTGACGGTGTTTCCGCTGCTTATGTTCATGCCGGCGGCAAGATCGGCGTGCTGGTGAACATGACTGTTGAGGGTGATGTCGACGCTGTCGAGATCGGCCGCGACGTGGCTATGCAGATCGCTGCTCTGAATCCCCGTTTCTGGGATAAGTCTCTGGTGACCCAGGACGTTCTGGACGAGGAGAAGAAGATCATGCTGGTGCAGATGGACAACGATCCCAAGATGGCTTCCAAGCCCGCTCAGGTGAAGGAGAAGATTGTCGTTGGTAAGCTGAACAAGTTCTACTCCGAGAACTGCCTGCTGCAGCAGGCCTTCGTTAAGGATGGCGACATGACCGTTGAGAAGTACATTGAGACTGCCGGCAAGGGCAAGGTCAAGTTCGTGGATGCTATCCGCTTCGAGAAGGGCGAGGGCATCGAGAAGAAGCAGGAGGACTTCGCTGCTGAGATCGCTTCCATGGTGAAGTAATCGCTTCTCATAATTGAAATATTAAAAATAACCGGCATCCCTATAGGGTACCGGTTATTTCTTCTTCTGGGGAAGGCAATAAAAAATCGGCACAGCTTCTGGCTGTGCCGATTTTATCTTTTGTTATTTATGCAGCCGCGTTGCGATTCGCATGGCGCAGCAGCATGGCTACACCGATGGTACTGAGCACCAGCACGGTCACGGCCATAATAATGGCGGCATAGGAGAACACCAGACCGTGTGCATTGGGCAGGAAGAATGCGACGACGGCGCACAGGACGCACAGGACGACCAAGGTAGAGATTGCGGTTTTCAGCTTTTCGATGTATTTCATAGTGATCTCCTTTCTGAAACATTGATGGATTACATCTCACTTTATGACTATACTATATCACACCATATAGAAATCATCGTTACAAAGAAGATACAGCTTAATGACAAATACAGTTGCTAAACGGTAACAAATCGATATCTTTTGTCACTATTGTATTTTTCTGAAAGTAGGGAGGAATGATTTCCCTTGTATTGGGGGATAATTTTTGATATACTATATCCGATAATCTGGGTTAATATCGCCTAAAGGAGATCGGTTTTGCATTATTTAACAAATCTTTGGAATGCACTGGATTTCGGCTCAATGCAGGATATGCTGCTTCGACTGGTATCTGTGTTTTTGTGCTTGACGGTGCACGAGCTGTGCCATGGCCTTGCGGCGCTGGCGCTGGGAGATCCTACGGCAAAGCGGCAGCATCGTCTGAGCTTGAATCCACTGCGCCATATCGATTGGATCGGCTTTGCCATGATGGTTTTTGCAGGTTTCGGTTGGGCCAAGCCTGTGCCGGTGAACCCCAACTATTTCAAAAAGCCGAAGCAGGGCATGGCGCTGACGGCGCTGGCAGGCCCTGTCTCCAATTTCCTGTTGGCGCTTTTGTGTCTTGGGCTGGCGCGGGGAGTGTGTGCAATGCTGCCACTTGCCGCGTGGGTGGCCACTCTGGCGGTCTTTTTGATGCGGACAGCCTTGCTCTCTATTGGCTTGGGAATTTTTAATCTGATCCCCATTCCACCGCTGGATGGATCGAAGGTGCTGTTTGCGCTGCTGCCTGACCGGCAGTATGAGCTTCTTTTGCGTTATGAGCATCTGGGAATGATTTTGCTGTGGGTGCTGGTGATCTCCGGCGCAGGTGGCGGATGGGTAAGCCATGTGAGCTGGTCTATCTTTACTTTATTTAGCCATATAGTTGGTATTTGAGGTGTAAACGATTGGATAATCCGATTTTTAAACTGGAAAAAGTGGTGCAGACGAAAACCAGCGAGACCATGGAGGACTTCGAGGGTCCGCTGGATCTGATCCTTTTTTTGCTGAGTAAAAATAAAATAGAGATTCAGGATATTCCCATTGCGATGATACTGGATCAGTATCTGGCCTATCTGGATCAGCGCCAGAAGATGGATCTGGAGGTGGCCAGCGAGTTTGTGACGATGGCTGCCCACTTGATGTATATCAAGACGCGGATGCTGCTGTCCATCGAGGATGAAGAAGCACAGAGCGAGATGGACGCCCTCATTAAATCTCTGGAGGAACGGCAGCGGAGCGAGTGCTATCTAAAGATCAAGCGCCTTACCGAGCGGATGGGGGAGATGAGCGAATTCGGGCGCAGTGTCATCACTCGTGGCCCCGAGCCGGTAAAACGGGGGAAAATCTATGAGTACAGCCAGAAACCGGGGGATCTGGTGATCGCTATGCAGGAGGTGCTGGATCGCCGCGGGCAAATTGACACGCTCCCCATCAGTGCCTTTGAGGAGATCGTCAAACGGGAGCCTTATTCTGTAGAGACAAAAGCCAAGGAGCTGCTGCATCGGCTGAAGACAGGCGGCATTACGCGCTTTTTACTGCTCTTTCGCGGCAGCAAAAGCCGCAGTGAGCTGGTGGCGACTTTTATGGCGGTGTTGGAGCTGTGCCGCAACCGCATGATCCATCTGGCTGGATCCAGTTCCGACTGCACCGTTACATGGCAAAGTGATGAACCCGAAAATGAAGTGAGGACATAATCCAATGGATAATCTGGACATGAAGGAAATTGAGGCAACTGTAGAGAGCATCCTGTTTGCCTCCGGCGAGCCGGTCGCTATTGACCGAATCTGCACGGCTACGGAACTGGACTATAACACAATTAAGGCAGTGCTGCAGCGACTGATGGATTACTACAGTTTTGAGCGCCGTGGTATTCGCTTGGTGCGGATGGAGGACAGCTACCAGCTGTGTTCGGCTCCGGAATATGCCGACACCATTCGTAAGGCGTTTGAGATCCGTAAACCGGCAAAGCTGAGCCAGCCGGCACTGGAAGTGCTGACGATTATTGCTTACTACCAGCCCACGACCCGGGCCTATGTGGATCAAATTCGCGGCGTGGACAGCTCTTATACGGTGGGATTGCTGCTGGATCGACACCTTATCGAGGAGTGTGGGCGGCTGCAGGTGCCGGGTCGTCCCCATCTGTATCGTACCACAAAGACGTTTTTGCGCTCGTTCCATCTCAATTCTCTGGAGGACCTGCCGGAAATGCCGGGTCTGGAGGCAGATGGACAGCTGCGTCTGGACGAGAACGGCGGACTGGTGGAGAATGTATCATCCGGCGAATAAGAAGAGTTTTTGAAAGGAGGGGAGCGGTATGGTCATTTGGTGGATCCTTGGGATTATTGTAGTGCTGCTCCTCGTTATTTTACTGCTGCGTGTGGGGGTGAATATTACCTTCGGCGAGACGCTGTGCGTCGTAGCGAAGGTAGGCCCTGTAAAAATTCCCCTCGTACCCGCTCCGGAGAAAAAGAAGAAGGCAGAATCCTCAGCGGAGCCTGCAAAGTCAGAAAAAGAGAAACAGGAGAAACCGGAGAAGAAGACAGCACGCCCCACCTTCCGGGAAATCCGACCGGCACTGCCTGTCTTTTGGGAAGCGCTGAAAAAAGCGCTTCGTAAGACACGACGCCGTATGCGCGTTGATCCGATGCAGCTCTCCGTCACTTTTGGCGGTGATGATCCGGCACAGCTGGCGCAGATATACGGTTGGGCCAATACGGCCATGTGGACGGTAATGCCCCAGTTGGAGCGATTGCTGCGCATACCGAATCCGCACATCCATCTGGAGGCGGATTTTGAGAGTAATAAAACCTGCGCCGAGGGAGCTGTGGGTATCAGCTTTCACATCGGCGATTTGATCAGCATTGTGCTGACGCTGGCAGAGCCGGTGCTGCGGTGGTATTTCGCATGGAAGAGAAAACCGGTAGTTAAACAAACAGAAAACACGCAGACTGCTTAAAGATACGGAAAGGAAGCGTACTATGGAAAAGAACGAAAAAAGATCTCTCACCGAGCTCATGGAGAGCTCTATGGACAAGATTCGTGAAATGGTGGACTCCAATACGATTGTGGGGCAGCCCATTACTACAGCCGACGGCGTGACACTGATTCCGATTACGAAGCTAAGCTTCGGCTTTGGCTGCGGCGGCGGTGATTACGGCAAGCAGGCCGGTGCCAATAAGTTCGGCGGCGGCAGCACGGCTGGCGTGAAGGTGGATCCGGTGGCCTTTTTGGTGGTTAAGGATGGCGTGACCCGGATGCTGCCGGTAGGCGCACCGGCCATGTCTACGGCGGATCGCGTCATCGATATGGTGCCCCAGGTCATGGATCGTGTAGAAAGCTATATTGATAAGAAAAAGGAAAAGTCTGAGTTTTAAATGAATAGAATGGAACTATATCAATTGAGAGGATGGTTCCATGGGCAAATTTTGCGCAGTTTTATGTGCTGCTGCACTGCTGATTGGCATCGTACCGTGCAGTGCAGCGCAGCCCGGTGTCTCTGCTGTCAGTGCCATTTTGATGGATGGCGAGACAGGGGAGGTACTCTATGAAAAAAATGCAGATCGCCAGATGTTGATTGCCAGCACCACCAAAATCATGACGGCTTTGGTGGCGCTGGAACACGATTCTCCACAGAAGAGAATTGCTGTAAAGGAAAACCACATGACAGAAGGATCCTCTATGTATTTGAAGGTGGGGGAGCAAGTCACCGTGGAAGAACTGTTGTATGGTCTCCTTTTGTGTAGCGGAAATGATGCGGCACTGGCATTGGCGGAGGCCTGCAGCGGCAGCGTGGAGGACTTTGTGGCAGAGATGAATGACAAGGCGCAGGCGTTGGGCATGGAGAGTACCTCTTTTGCCAATCCTAACGGCTTGGATGACGAGGCGCATTACTCCACGGCGCGGGATATGGCGCGGTTGGCTGTTTGCGCTGCCCAAAATCCCGGCCTCATGCGCATTGCATCCACGCGGCAGGCTACCGTGGGTGGGCGCACCATGACCAATCACAACCGCCTTTTGCGGAATGTGGATGGCTGTATCGGCTTGAAAACCGGCTATACGAAGGCTGCCGGACGTACGCTGGTCAGCTGTGCTGTGCGCCAAGGGCGGCTGCTGGTGGCGGTGACGCTCAATGACGGCGACGACTGGCGGGATCACGCTGCACTTTACGATTACGGCTTTGCCCTCTTGGCAGAGCGAGAGGAAGGAAACGCACCATGACGGAGCGATTACAAAAAATTATTGCCCGGGCGGGTGTCTGCTCCCGGCGCGCATCAGAAGAGCTGCTGCGTGCCGGGCGTGTTTGTGTGAACGGCAGAATTGCTCAACTGGGTGAGAGAGCCGATGAGGAACTTGATACCATCGAAATCGATGGCAAGCCCTTGGGAGGACGTCCTGCACCGGTTTACCTCATGCTCAATAAACCCCGCGGCTATGTGACTACTGTCTCCGACGAGCGGGGGCGCAAAACGGCCATGCAGCTGGTGGAGAATTGTGGAAGCCGTGTTTTCCCGGTGGGACGGCTGGATATGGCTTCCGAAGGACTGCTGCTCTTCACCAATGATGGCGCACTGATGCAGCGGCTGATCCACCCCAGCGGGGAGGTAAATAAGACGTACTATGTGACGGTGCGTGGGATGCTTTCCGGCGCGGTGGAGCGTCTCGAAGCTGTCCGCGATTTGGAAGGGGAGCCCATCCGTCCGGCGCAGGTGCGGCTTTTGAAGGAGAATGGATCGGAGGCCCTTTTGGAGATTGTGATCCACGAGGAAAAAAACCGCCAGATCCGACGGATGTGCCGACAGTGCGGATTGCAGGTGGTGCGCCTGCAGCGGGTGGCGGAACATACGCTTTGTCTGGGTGATTTGAAGCCGGGACAGTGGCGGTATTTAAATGACAGCGAGATTGCAGCGCTGAAGGAGAGCGATGATACATGATTAAGAATGTACTGCATATCATCCAGTCCAATATGGGTACCTATTCCAAGGGACAGAAACGAATTGCCAACTACATTCTGGAGAATTACGATAAGGCGGCTTTTATGACTGCCAGCCGGCTGGGCAGTGCAGCCCATGCCAGTGAGTCCACGGTGGTGCGCTTTGCGGCACAGCTTGGTTACACCGGCTATCCCGATATGCAAAAGGCGTTGCAGGAGCTGATCCGTGGACGATTGACATCCATTCAGCGTATCGAAGTCTCGCGGGATCAGATGATGGGACAGGATGTATTGGAGAGTGTTTTGCACCGGGATATGGTCAGTATTCATGACGCCCTGGAAAATGTCGACCGGGAGGAATTTGATCTCGTCGTGGACAAGCTCCTTAAGGCACAGCATATCTATATTTTAGGTGTGCGCTCTTCGGCATTTCTGGCGGGGTATCTGCATTTTTACCTTCAGTGGATTTTTAAGAATGTGAAGCTGGTAGAGAATTCCGGCGGCGGCGAGATTTTTGAGCAGCTCATACATATTGGACCCGGGGATGTTCTGCTGGGACTTAGCTTTCCACGCTATTCCAAGGTGTCGGTCAGCGCCGTGAATTTTGCCAAGAGCCACGGGGCAGAAGTGATCGCCATTACGGACAGTAAGATGTCCCCCCTTTATAAGGCGGCCAGCGCATCGTTGCTGGTCAGCAGTGACATGATTTCTTTCGTGGACTCTATGACGGCGCCGCTGAGTCTCTTGAACGCGCTGATTGTGGCTATCGGACAACAGAAGAATGAGGAAGTTTCCAGTACCTTCTCTGAAATGGAGCGGATCTGGTCGACATACAGTATTTTTGGTAGGGCAGAAGATGAGTAAGAAAATCGTAGTAATTGGCGGCGGTGCCGCAGGCTTGATGGCGTCCATTGCGGCGGCGGAACAGGGTGCTCTGGTGACGCTGCTGGAACCCAATGAGCGGTTGGGTAAAAAAATAAATATCACAGGTAAAGGGCGCTGTAATGTAACCAACAACTGCTCACAGGAGGAGTTGCTGGCTCATGTGCCTCACAACGGACGTTTCCTCTACAGCGCCTTTTCCCGGTTCGGAAGTCAGGATACCATGGCTTTTTTTGAAAAAGCAGGCGTGGCGCTGAAAACGGAGCGGGGCAACCGTGTGTTCCCTCAATCCGACAGCGCTTTCGATATTACCGATGCGCTGCGTCGTCGGCTGCAGCAGCTCCATGTGAACTGGGTGCGTGACCGGGCGCTGGAAGTCCTGCAGACGGAGGGCCGTGCTGCGGGTGTCCGTGGTGAAAAGGGTACATATGAGGCGGATGCGGTGATCTTGGCTACCGGTGGTATGTCCTATCCCGGTACCGGCAGTACCGGCGACGGCTATCGTATTGCATCGGCACTGGGGCATACAATTGTAGAGCCTCGTGGCTCTCTGGTGCCGTTGGAGAGCAGCGATCCCTGCTGCGGGAAAATGCAGGGGCTAGCGCTGAAAAACGTGGAATTGACTGCTTTTAATAAGAAGAACAAGGCAGTTTTCAAGGAGTTCGGCGAGATGCTCTTTACCCATTTTGGCGTGTCCGGCCCGCTGGTGCTGTCTGCCAGCGCCCATCTGCGGAATTGGGACAAGGAGCAGTATCGCCTGCAAATCGACTTGAAACCGGCGCTGGATATGCCGAAGTTGGAGGCGCGGATCCTGCGGGATCTGACGGAGCAGCACAACCGTGATTTTGAAAAGATCGTTGCTGGCTTGGTCCCCCACAGCATGGTGGCGGTTGTCATGGAAAAGCTGGAGATTCCCGAGGGCTTGAAGGCCAACTCCGTGACGCGGGAACAGCGACGTGCTCTGGTGGAGCTTTTGAAGAAGTTCCCGGTGCCGGTGACAGGCCCCCGGCCTGTGCGCGAGGCCATTGTGACGGCCGGCGGCGTGAAGGTCAGCGAGGTGCAGCCGTCCACGATGGAGTCAAAGCTGGTGGAAGGCCTCTATTTGGCCGGTGAACTTTTGGATGTAGATGCGTATACCGGCGGGTTCAACCTGCAGATCGCCTGGGCTACCGGGCATACTGCCGGCGTATCCGCCGCAGAGGAGAAGGAGTGGTAACATGGACGAAACGATTTATTCTGTGGCAGTAGATGGCCCTTCCGGAGCGGGCAAGAGCACACTGGCGAAGGCCGTGGCCGCGGAGCTGGGCATTGTATATGTAGACACAGGAGCTATTTACCGCTCCATCGGCTATGAGATTTTCCGTCGGGGCATTGATCCAAAGGATACGGCGGCGGTGATCGAGGCATTGCCGGAGATCCACATCGAGATGCGATACGGCGAGGACGGCCTGCAGCGGATGTACCTCAACGGCGACGACGTGACGGCGGAGATCCGCCGCCCGGAGATCTCCATGTACGCCTCCGGTGTTTCGGCGATCGGCGAGGTGCGTGCATTTTTGCTGAATATGCAGCGTGACCTTGCAAAGAAGTCCAGTGTTATCATGGACGGGCGGGATATTGGCACGGTAGTGCTGCCCAATGCTGATGTGAAGATCTATCTTACGGCCTCAGTGGAGATGCGCGCTAAGCGCCGTATGCTGGAGCTGGAGAAGCGCGGTACACCGCAGCCTTTTGAAGAGGTTCTCCAACAGATTGAGGAACGGGATTGGGCGGATATGCACCGGGATGTAGCACCGCTGCGGCAGGCAGAGGATGCTGTTGTGGTGGATACCAGTGCGCTGAACTTTGAGGAAAGTCTTGCGCAGATACTTGCCGTGATCCGAAGGGGGCGGAATATTTGAAAAAGTTGAGATATCAGCTGTATTACTGGCTTCGCCTTTTGCTGGGACCGCTGGTGCGGCTCATCTTTCCCCTGAAGGTGGAGGGCCTTGCGAATATCGGCGATGAGCCGGTAATTCTATGCCCCAATCATGGACACGCCTTGGATCCAATCTTGCTGATTTTAGCGCTGCCGGCATCGTATTCCATGCGGATCATGGCAAAAAAACAGCTGATGGAAAAACCGGTTTTAGGTGCGTTTTTGCGCAAAGTAGGCGTTTTCGGTATCGACCGTGGCAACTCGGATGTCGTTGCTGTAAAGACGGCGATCAGCAGCTTGAAGAGTGGATGGAATCTCATGATTTTCCCGGAGGGAACGCGCGTGAAAAAGCAGGGAGAGGTGGAGGCCAAGGGTGGCATCGCCATGATGGCAATCCGCAGCGGTGTGAAGCTGCAGCCTGTGTACATCTCGCCGGAACAGCGTGCCTTCCATAGAACGCGTATTGTTATCGGAAAGCCCTATGCGCCGGTCTATACGGGGCGAAAGGGTACAGCTGAGGAATATCAAGCCAACGCCGACGAAATTTTGCGGCAGGCTTATGCATTGGGAGAGACGAAATGAAAGTAATTCTTGCCAAGAGTGCCGGCTTTTGCTACGGCGTAGAGCGGGCGGTGAAGCTGGCTCGCCAAACGGCGGAAGAAAAGGGCGGCTGCGTGATGCTGGGTAGTATCATCCACAATGCCAACGTGGTGGCAGAGCTGGAGAAGCTGGGGGCCCGCCAGGTGGATAGTCCCACGCAGGTACAGCCAGGAGAAGCGGTGATTATCCGCTCCCACGGAGAGAAAAAAGAGGTTATGGACTATCTTGCCGGTATCGGTGCAGAGTGCATCAATGCCACCTGTCCCAACGTCCTGCGCATCCAGCAGCTGGTGGCACAGGCCGATCAGGAGGGGCGCATCCCGGTCATTATCGGTGAACCCCACCACCCCGAGGTAATGGGGGTGGCCAGCTGGTCGGAGCATTCTTTGATCTTTGACGGTCCGGAAGAGCTTGCAAATTGGCTGAATGAGGATGCTTCACGTTGTGAACTGCCCATAACAATGGTGGCACAGACCACCTGCATTCGGGCGATTTGGGAAAGTTCCGAAGAAATTATAAAAAAACAGTGTACAAACGCAAAAATATTTGATACAATATGTAATGCTACGTATAGGCGTCAGACGGAGGCTGCTGAAATTGCGGCTGAAGTTGATGCTATGGTCGTGGTCGGAGATCGTAAAAGTGCCAACACCAAACATTTGACAGAAATTTGCAGCGAGCGCTGTTCTGCCGTGGTTCAGATCGAACAGGCAGAGGAGCTCTCATCGGACTTCTTTAATGGTTGCTCTGTGGCTGGGCTTACGGCCGGCGCGTCCACGCCTGCGGGCATCATTAAGGAGGTATATACAACGATGAGCGAAGAAATCAAGACCACTGAAGCTATGGAAGAGAGCTTCGAAGAAATGCTGGAAAAATCTTTTAAGACTTTAAATACAGGAGAGAAGGTAACGGGCATTGTGACTTCGGTGGGCCCCACTGAGGTACAGGTAGATCTGGGCTGCAAGCAGGCTGGCTACATTTCCGTTGACGAGCTGTCCGCAGATCCCAACGTGAAGCCTGAGGATGTTGTGAAGGTCGGCGATGAGATCGAGACCTACATCATCCGTGTCAATGATGTCGAGGGCTACGCTATGCTGTCCAAGAAGCGTCTGGACGCTGTGAAGGTCTGGGAGGACATCGAGGTCGCCAGAGAGGAGAAGACCACTCTGGAGGGCAAGGTCACCGAGGAGAACAAGGGCGGTATCGTCGTCAATGTGAAGGGCGTGCGCGTGTTCGTGCCCGCTTCCCAGAGCGGCCAGCCCCGTGGCACCGATCTGAGCACCATGATCGGTGAGACCGTCTCCCTGCGTATTACTGAGGTCAACCGTGCTCGTCGCCGCGTGGTGGGCTCCATCCGCGCTGTGGCTTACGAGGCACGTCAGGCTGCACAGGCTGAGATCTGGGCTAACATCGAAGTGGGCAAGCGTTACACCGGTGTTGTGAAGTCCATGACTTCCTACGGCGTGTTCGTGGACATCGGCGGCGTGGATGGTATGGTACATATCTCCGAGCTGTCCTGGTCCCGCATCAAGACCCCCGCTGAGGTGGTGTCTGTGGGCGACACTCTGGATGTGTACGTCATTTCCTTCGACGCTGAGAAGCACAAGATTTCTCTGGGCGTAAAGGATCGTTCCTGCAACCCCTGGGATAAGTTCATGGAGACCTATCAGGTGGGCGATGTGGCTTCCGTCCGTATCGTTAAGCTGATGGACTTCGGCGCATTTGCTGAGGTTGTTCCCGGTGTGGACGGCCTGATTCACATTTCCCAGATTGCCGATCGCCGTATCGACAAGCCCGGTGATGTGCTGACCGAGGGTGAGACTGTGGACGCTAAGATCACTGCAATCGACGAAGAGAAGCAGAAGATCTCCCTGTCCATCCGTGCTCTGCTGGCTCCTGCTGCCGAGGAATACGACGACTAATTTTTAGGCAACGCAAACACGACCCGGCGCTATATGCGCCGGGTCTTTCAGCTATGAAAAGGAGAATGCTTATGGAGATCAGACATGCATCGCTGGCAGATTTGCAAGCGTTGACAGAAGTAGAGGCGGAGTGCTTTCCTGCAGCTGAAGCGGCTACAAAAGACTCTTTTCGTGCCCGCTTGCGTGCATACCCCAATCATTTCTGGCTGATGTATGACCAGGATAAGTTGGTCAGCTTCGTCAATGGAATGGTGACAGATGAACGAGATTTGACTGATGAAATGTATGAAAAGGCAGAGTTGCACCGCGAAAATGGCGATTGGCAGATGATTTTCGGCGTGAATACCATCCCGGCCTATCGCCGCCGTGGTCTGGCCGAAAAGCTGCTGCGCTGTGCGATTGATGAGGCCAAGGCACAGGGCCGTATGGGACTGGTTCTGACGTGCAAAGATGCACTGGTGCCCTATTATGCAAAGCTGGGCTTTGTCAACGAGGGCGTTTCCCAGTCCGTCCACGGCAACGTGGTTTGGAATCAGATGCGCCTTACATTTTAAGCGAACATACAGTGCCGAGACGGTAAATCACCGGCTCGGCACTGTTTTTTTAGGAATGACAGAAGCAGTACCATAGAAAATAGGACAAACAAATTATATTTAGAAATGCTATAAAGCGTAAATATCGCTCAAAAATTTTCAAAAAACGAGAAAAATACAAGATTTTCGAATTATTTGGTGGGAAATGCTTTGGTATCCATTGAAAAATAGGAAAGTTTTGTCTATAATAGATATAATAGGATAAAATAAATGTAGAGGGGAGAAAGGAGGCACGGAAGATGTATCAGATAAATGACCAGGTGGTACATCCGATGCATGGGGCAGGCGTAATTGAAGATATCGTTGATGAACGGATCGATGGACAGCGCGCACAGTACTATGTTTTTCGTATGTCGGTGGGGGGACTTGTATTGAAGATCCCTACAGAGAACTGCGATTCCATCGGGATTCGGTCTCTTTCTTCTCGAGAACATATTGAAAAGATCATGGCGGAAATTCCTGCTCTGGATGCGGACATGAATGTTAATTGGAATCACCGCTATCGGGAAAATATGGATAGAATCAAAAGCGGCGATCTGCTGGAAGTAGCTCGGGTCATTAAGGGGCTGATGTGGAGAGATCGTCAGCGCGGACTCTCTAACGGCGAACGGAAGATGCTCCACTCGGCAAAACAGATCTTGATCTCTGAGATTGTGTTGGTGACCGGTGCGGAGTACGATGAGTTAGAGCAAAAGATCGATGAAATTATGATGCTGGGAGATAGCTGATATGGGAGGACTCTGGAACAAGGTAAAAAAACGACATTCAGCGGCCCACCCGTTTTGTACAGCAATTGTGCCGGCAGCCGGAAGCTCTCGCCGCATGGGTGGCGAGAATAAGCAGTTTTTGGAGTTGAGAGGTGTGCCAGTGCTAATGCGCACCTTGCAGGCGATAGATCAGACCCAATTGGTGGATGAGATCATCGTTGCCGCCCAGCAGGAGCTGCTGGAGGAGGTGGCGGATCTGTGCTATCGCGCTGCGCTTCATAAGCCGGTACGGGTTTTTGCGGGTGGCGCTACCCGCACGGAATCGGTGTTGGCCGCTGCACTGGAGGCTGATAAGCAGGCGACGCTTTTGGCAGTGCACGACGGTGCTCGACCTCTGGTACGACCGGAGGATTTTGATGCGGTGATCCGTTTTGCTGTCCGAACCAATGCGGCAGCTCCGGCGGTACCGGTGACAGACACAGTGAAGATGGCGGATAGCGAGGGGCTGGTAACGTCTACTCCGGATCGCAGTACCCTTTTTGCCGTGCAGACACCCCAAGTTTTTCAGGCGGATCTTTTGAGAGCTGCTTTGCAGTCGGCACTGGATGAAAGTGCAGCAGTGACAGATGATTGCAGCGCTGTGGAGCGGATTGGCAAGCAAGTTTACCTAACAGAAGGAAATCGTGAAAACATCAAGATTACCACGCCGATTGATGTGGCGTTGGCGGAGGTGATCATTGATATGAGGGAGAAGACGAAATGACAAATTTGCGGATTGGACACGGGTACGATGTGCATCGTTTGGAGCAGGGGAGACCTCTCATTTTGGGTGGTGTCACTGTTCCCTATGAAAAGGGGCTGCTGGGCCATTCAGATGCAGACGTGTTGACCCATGCAGTGATGGATGCGCTGTTGGGTGCAGCCGGATTGGAAGATATCGGAAGTCTGTTTCCCGACAACGACAATGCTTTTTTGAATATTTCCAGCATTCTCCTTTTGGAGCGAGTGGCAGAAAAGCTGCAGGAGGCCGGTGTGCAGGTGGTCAATATCGACGCCACACTGATTGCGCAGGCACCCAAGGTGGCACCCTATCGGTTGGAAATGCGCCGGAATCTGGCGACTGCACTGGGGATCGATTTGGAGCAGGTGGGAGTTAAGGCTACAACGGAGGAGCATCTGGGCTTCACGGGAGATGGCTCCGGTATGGCGGCGCACGCTGTGGCGTTGGTAGAGCGGCTGCCCCGATAAGCAAAACCCAAGCGCATCACGGAGATACGCAGCACATAAGTTTTTTGGAGGTATCTCCGGAAAAGTGTAAAATGAAATAGATAGCAGCAAGCGGAAAATCTTTCGGGATTTTCCGCTTGTCATTTTAAGGAAGCAATGGATCAGCGGAATTGGAGCCATATCTCCCGTGCAGACATAGGTGTTTTGCATATTTGGAACATAACTACTTCAAAGGTGCGATCTCCATAGCACATCCCATCTGTACTTTCCATAAAATAGAGCGTAAAGGAGGAGTACAATGGAGCGTTATCTAATGATTGCGCGGTCCGTTACCCAAGCGCAGCGCATGGTGCGGGTGTTGGAGCAGAATGGTATTTTTTGCCGATGGTTTAAGGCTCCGACTGCGCTGAGTAGCAGCGGCTGCGGTTACGCAGTAACATTAGAGGAGAAGTATCTTTCAAAAGCGCCGGCGCTTTTGGAGGCAAACGGTCTGATACCACTGCGGATCTATAAAAAGGTAAACGATGGATATGAAGAGGTGAGTTCATGATCTATTTAGATGCGGGAGCAACCACGCTGGAAAAACCAGCCTCTGTCCGCAGGGCTGTAGAAAAGGCGGTTCGGACCATGAGCTCGCCGGGGCGAGGAAGTTATCCGGCCTCGCACTTAGCAGAGGAAACAGCGTTTTCCTGTCGTACAGAGGCCGCCGAGTTGTTTGGCGTATCCTCGCCGGAGCGAGTGGTTTTTACGGAAAATGCCACTCATGGGCTGAATATTGCTATAAAATCGTTGGTAAAACCGGGAGACCGTGTGGTTATCTCCGGCTATGAGCACAACGCGGTGACACGGCCGCTGTGCGCTATTCCTCGGGTGGAGCGAGTAATTGTCGATACGCCGCTTTTTTGTCCGGAACAGGCGGTAGAGGAGTTTCAGAGGGCAATTGGGCAGGGGGCTGATGTGGTAATCTGCAATCATGTATCCAACGTGTTCGGCTATCGCCAGCCCTTGGAGGAAATCGCCTGCCTGTGCCGGGAGGCAGGTGTACCTCTGATCGTGGATGCCTCTCAGTCTGCCGGCGTTGTGCCGCTCCATCTGGAGCAGTTGGGGGCGGCGTTCATCGCAATGCCGGGACACAAGGGCCTTTACGGTCCTCAGGGGACAGGGCTGCTGCTTTGCAACTGCGAATGCAATCGGCCCTTGATGGAAGGTGGTACCGGCAGCGTTTCCCGGCAGCAGACCATGCCGGAGGAGCTTCCGGATCGTTTAGAAGCCGGCACGCATAATATGCCGGGGATTGCGGGGCTGCTGGAGGGAATCCGGTTTGTACGTTCTGTTGGTGTGGAGGAGATTGCGCGCCACGAGCGCTGTTTGGCGCGCTATGCAGCGCAAAAGCTGCAGGAATTGCCCGGAATCCGGTTGTGGCTGGCGGAGAAGGAAACAGAGCAGACCGGTGTATTGTCCTTCGTAGTCGAAGGACGGGACTGTCAGGAATTGGGAGAATTGTTGGCGCAGCGCGGCGTGGCAGTGCGTGCAGGTCTCCACTGCGCACCGTTGGCGCATCGAACGGCGGGAACGCTGGAGACGGGTACGGTACGCCTAAGCCCGTCAGCCTTTAATACAAGAAATCAAATTGATCAGTTTGTAGCAGAATTGTCAGATATTATTCGTGAAAACGTAAGATTTTAATTGACGTTTTTTGTTGCAATTTCCTAATATCTTTTATATAATAGTAATATCTATTGGTATGCGCACCGATGTGCGCTGCAGAAAGGATGACGATATGGATTCGGTCTTATCTGTCATAGAAGGTATTGGGAGATACCTATTGCTGATCCGTCCATCGGATATTCTGGATGTAGCCATTATGGCGTTCATGATTTACAAGGTTCTCTCCCTCTTTAAGAGTACGCAGGCGGGAAACATCTTCAAAGGTGTGGCCGTGTTGATGGTGATCGTACTGGGCTCGTATGCTCTGGATCTGCGTGGTGTCAACTATATTTTAGGGCACCTGTTGGAGTGGGGCGTTCTGGCACTGATCATTCTCTTTCAGCCGGAAATTCGTCGGCTGCTGGAGCAGCTGGGCAGTAAAAATATCCGACTGATCAAGATGTTTGCGCCGCAGGAAAAAATATCGGAACTGGAGCAGGCCATCAACCAGACTGTGGTGGCCTGCACAGAGATGTCGCGTAGTCGGACAGGCGTGCTGATTGTTTTCGAGCGGGAAATCCTGCTGGACGACATGATCCGCAGTGGTACTACGCTGGATGCGGCTGTGTCCGGAGAGCTTCTCAAGAATATCTTCTTTGTGAAGGCTCCCATGCATGATGGTGCTGTGATTATCCGCAACGGACGGATCTTGGGTGCAGGATGCATACTCCCGCTTTCCAAGAACGTGAATTTGAGCCGCGATCTCGGTATGCGCCATCGTGCCGGTATCGGTATGAGCGAGAATTCCGATGCGGTGGTGGTCATTGTCTCCGAGGAGACAGGCTCTATTTCTGTGGCACTGGGTGGTATGCTCAAGCGGCATCTGATGCCGGAGACGCTGGGACAACTCCTGCGCAATGAATTGATGCCTCCTGCTGAGGAGGAGACGGAAAAGTCCCGCTTTGCACTCTCTGATTTGTTGAAGTCCAGAAGAAAGGGGGAGCAGGATGGAAAAGAATAAGAAGGATCGCACGGCGACAGACCCGGAGCAAAGTCGTAAAATTTTCCTTATTATCGGCTCTATTTTAGCGGCTATTGCTATCTGGTTTTATGTTGATACCGTAAAAATCACCAATGTGACAACTACGGTGCACAATATTCCGGTGGAGTTTTCCGGCGAGAATACTGTGCTGGCTGATAATGGTTTGATGTTGCTCTCTGGTTATGATACTACGATCGATCTGCGACTGAAGGGCCCGCGAAAGGTACTGTGGAAGCTGAATAAGGAGCAGATCCGCATCGTGGCAGATACCTCCAAAATTACAGACACCGGGATTCAGTCTCTGCGCTATCAGGTGATTTACCCCGATAATGTGCAGCCTAATTCCATTCAGGTAGAGTCTGCCAGCTCCTATTCCATAACAGTGACGGTGGGGGAGCTCGATACCAAAGAGGTTCCTGTTTACTGCGACGTTACCGGAAAGATTGATGACGGTTTCCTGTCTGAAGAATTGATACTGGACCCTGTGGAGCTGGTGCTGCGTGCTCAGCGTGATGATCTTCTGAATGTGGCATATGCCAAGGTAAAGCTGGATGTAAGCGGGGCCCAGAAAACTGTAACGCAGGCGCTGGAGTTCCAACTCTACGACTATAATGATATTCCAATCAAAAATGAGAATATCCGCGCCGCTACCAAGCTGATTCAGGCTACACTGCCGGTAAAAAGTGTGAAGGAAGTGCCGCTGAAGGTCAACTTTGTGGAGGCTCCCGGTTCTACTATGGCACAGACGGACTACAGCATTGATCCTGCTACTGTGGCATTGGTGGGCGATAAGGATGTACTGGATTCCGTGAAGGAAATTGTACTGGATACCATTTATCTGCAGGATCTGGAAGCGTCCCAGAGTCTGCGATATACTGTCCCAATCCCGGAGGGCTGCTATCTCAAGGATGAGAGCAAGTCGGTAGCTACGGTGACGATTGTGGTCAGTGGTATCAGCGAGCAGACGATCACTGCCGATCACTTCATTCTGGAGAATGTACCCACAGGTTTTGTCGCTGAAACGGTGACGGAACGGCTGGAGATTACAGTGCGGGGCATGGCGGGTGAAGTTGCTGATTTAACCAGCGATAAGCTGCACATCACGGCTGATTTGAGCGAGATCACCGAAGAAGGCAACTTTACGTTGCCGGTGAAGATTACTGTGCCCGGAACTCAGAATGTGGGGGTTAAGGGCAACTATCAGATTATTGTCAATGTCTCCAAGCCAACGACGTAAGGAGACGTGAAAGGAAGAAAAGAATGACGCAGATTGCGACTGTAGAAGAAAATTTGGGCGGCGGTCTTGCAAAGATCTCCGTTCCACGCAAGACCGCTTGCGGTCATGATTGCGAGGAGTGTGCCGGCTGCGGCATGACGGGCGCCTCTATCTTTGCCACGGCGACGAATCCCGTAGATGCAAAGCCGGGCGATAAGGTAGTGGTGGAGAGCAGCACCCAAAAGCTGTTGGGTGTTGTGGCGCTGGTTTATCTCCTTCCGGTAATTCTCTTTTTGGTGGGCTATTTCACCACGGAGGGGCTTGCTGAGGGCGTGCGTTACGCCATCGCTATCGGTGCGGCGGCACTGTCCATGATCCCTTGTGTGCTGGTGGATCGCCATGCGCGGCGCAGTGGTGCACTGACTTATACCATTTTGCGGTTGTTCTGATGTTTGGATATGTAAGACCGTCGCAAAATCGGTTAACGCAGACGGAGCAGGATCTGTTCGCAGCTGCGTACTGTGGTTTATGTCACACGCTCCAACGCAGATATGGTTTGGCTGCCAGAATGATCCTCAACTACGATTTGACGTTCTTGGCAATTCTCCTCAGCGATGCAAGACCGTGCAGCAGCTGTCAAAAGCGCTGCATTGTCCATCCTATTAAAAAGCATGCCTGCGGTGAGCCGACGGCGGCACTGGACACGGCGGCGGATATGAGCGTGATCCTCACATGGTGGCAGCTGCGCGACGGTGTGGCAGACCATGGCTTTTGGGGAGGCTTGAAGTATAGAGCTGCGTCCTTGTTCCTGCGTCGTGCCTATCAAAAAGCACGGCTTATCCAGCCGGAGTTTGACCGGAACACCCGGGATCAGCTGCAGGCGCTGGATGTGCTGGAACATAGTGGCTGCGCGTCTATCGACCAGCCGGCGGACACCTTTGCCCTTCTTTTGGCGGGGGCAGCAGAAGCGGTAGAGGATCCTACACGCCGCCGTATCCTGCGGCAGATGTTCTACCATTTGGGCCGCTGGATCTATCTCACAGATGCGGCAGATGATTTGAAAAAGGACCTGCACAGTGGCAGTTATAATCCGCTGGCATTGCGCTTTGCCCACTGTCAAGGGGTGCTGACCCCGGAGAGCAGGGAGGAGTTGGCAGGGACTATGGACCGCTCCATTGAGCAGATGGCGGCGGCGTTTGAGTTGGCGGACTTCGGCTGTTGGACACCGATCATCCGCAGTGTAGTTTACGAGGGAATGTATGGAGTGGGACGAGCCGTTTTGGATGGCACCTTTCACAAAAGGAAAAAAAGAAACAACCCTACACGAAAGGCAGGATCAGAAATATGAGCGATCCCTATCAGGTACTGGGCGTCTCCAGTACCGCAAGTGACGAGGAGATCAAAAAAGCGTATCGACAGCTGGCCCGGAAATACCATCCGGATAATTACCACGATAACCCGCTGGCCGATCTGGCGCAGGAGCGAATGAAGGAAATCAACGAGGCTTACGAGATGATCCAGGAGCAACGCCGCGGGCGGACTTCCGGTGGCCGTTCTGCCTCTGGTAATCCCTCCGGCTACGGCGCTGGCTATGGCGCTGGCGGCTATACGAATTATGGATATGCCGGCAATCAAGAATTTTTGCGGGTGCGTATGGCAATCCAGCAGGGAGATTTGAATCTGGCTGAGGAGCTGTTGAACGCCAACAGCAATCACGGCGCAGAGTGGAACTTCTTGAAGGGGTCTATATGCTATCGGCGTGGCTGGATGGATGAGGCAAAACGCTATATCCAGACGGCTGTGCAGTTAGAGCCTAATAATCCTGAATACCTCCGTGCACTGGATATGTTAGAGGGGCGCTCGGGAACATATCGGCCTGAGGGCTATGGTAACATTCACACCACCAGCTGCGATTCTAACTGTGTGCGCTGCTGTACCACATGGTTGTGCTGTAATTTGCTGGGCGGCAGCGGTTATTATTTCTGGTGCTGCTGATTTTGTTTGAATAGAGAAAGGGGACAACCACTGTGGTAAAGAGCATGACCGGCTACGGTCGGGCAAGAGAAACATTAAACGGCAGAGATATTACTGTTGAAGTACGTTCTGTCAATAATCGGTATTTGGATTGCAATATTAAGATGCCGCGCAGCTACTATTTTGCAGAGGATGCCATTAAGGGGCAGGTACAAAAGGCCGTGTCCCGCGGCAAGGTGGACGTGTTTGTCAGCATTGACACCTCGGCGGCAGATGTCTCTGTTGTAACCGTGAATGAGCCTTTGGCTCGTGGCTATTACGAGGCACTTACCCATTTGCAGGAGATGCTGGGGTTGGAAGGCCATGTGACACCTATGGATCTGGCACGTTTTCAGGAAGTGCTGACCGTAACCAAGGCAGAGGAAGATCTGGAGTCTGTGTCCGCCGACATCTGTCAGGTATTAGACAAGGCTCTTTGTGCCTATAATGAAATGCGTGCTGTGGAAGGCCAGCGGATGGCGGAAGACATTGGTGGCCGGGTGGATACCATTGAGACCACAGTAGGCAAGGTGGAGGAGCGCTCTCCTCAGACGGTGGCGGAGTACCGTGCCCGTTTGGAGACGAAGATGGCCGAGGTCCTGCAGTCCACCACGATCGATGAGAGCCGTATTCTCACTGAGGCGGCAATTTTTGCAGATAAGATCGCTGTGGACGAAGAGACAGTGCGTTTGCGCAGTCACATTGCGCAGCTGCGCACCATGCTGGAGAGCACGCAGCCTGTAGGCCGCAAGCTGGACTTCCTTATTCAGGAGGTCAACCGTGAGTGCAACACTATCGGGTCTAAGTGCAACGACCTCACCATCACACAGGACGTGGTGAATATGAAAGCTGAGGTAGAGAAGATCCGCGAGCAGGTGCAGAATATCGAATAAGGAGGGTGGGCGATGCAGCTCATCAATATTGGGTTTGGCAATCTGGTGTCCGCCCAGCGCCTACTGGCGATCGTTAGCCCGGACTCGGCGCCTATTAAGCGCTTGATTCAAGAATCCCGTGACCGGGGTATGCTGATCGATGCTACTTATGGACGCAAGACGGCTGCTGTGCTGATTATGGACAGTGACCATGTGATTTTGTCAGCACTTTCCACGGAAAAGATGGCTCCCCGTTTGGGATTAAAGGCAGAAGACTTTACAGAGGAGGACTAAGCTTTGAATCAGAGAAGAGGCAAAACATTTATTATTTCCGGCCCGTCCGGTGTTGGAAAAAGTACGGTACTTAATGCTCTTATGCAAAAGCGGAGCAATCTCTATTTTTCTGTATCGGCAACGACGCGGCAGCCCCGTGAAGGGGAGAAGGACGGTCAGCATTATCACTTTATTGATGCTGAGACTTTCCGTGAGATGCTGGGAAGAGACGAATTTTTGGAGCACGCCGAGTATGTGGGCAATTTCTATGGTACGCCTAAGCGCTACGTGGATGAAGCTATGGAGCGCGGACAGGACGTAATTCTGGATATTGAGATTCAGGGTGCCATGCAGATATGTGAAAAGCGTCCGGAAACAGTGCGCATCTTTATCGCACCGCCCTCTTGGAAAGAGTTGGAGCGGCGTCTTACCGACCGCGGCACAGACTCTCCCGAGAAGATACAAAAGCGTCTGCTGCGCGCTAAGGTGGAATTGAATTCCGCCAGCAGCTATGACTATTTTGTGATCAATGATTCCGTAGATAAGGCCGTTGCCGAGCTGGACGCGATTCTCTGCGCCGAGCACTGCCGTGCGGCCGATCGGATCAGCGAGATTGAGGGAATGTAATTCCCACCATTTCATTTTGTATATTTTTAGCCTTCTGGCAGATAGGAAGTTGATTATTATGATGCTTTATCCCGCAATGAACAAACTGACTGAGTACATTCCCAACCGCTACATGATGGTAAACGTGGTGGCTCGCAGAGCAAGACAGATCTCCGTTGAGGCCGAGAATAACGGCGTGCATCTGGAGGATAAGCCTGTAACCCTCGCTATCCACGAGGTTGCTGAGGGCAAGTTCGATGCCAACAGCATGGATACCACCATCGAGGAGTAATCAGAAGAGACGGTACGGAGGGAGGAATTGTCAGTGCCGCAGATCGCCAAGATCGTCGTTTCGGCGGCAACCTACGCCATTGACAAGCCCTACGACTATGTATTGCCGGATGATCTGACGGCTGCGGAAGGGTGCCGGGTTCTGGTGCCCTTCGGCCGGGGCAACCGGGTTTGTGAAGGCATGATTTTATCCCTCACCGCGTCTGTGCCGGATAAGCCGCTGAAGGCAGTGCGTCAGGTACTGGACGAAGAACCGGTGCTGTCCCCGAAGCAGATCCGGCTGGCACTCTGGATGCGTCAGCGGTATTTCTGTACCGTCTATGATGCCATCCGCACGATTCTGCCCGCCGGCGTGTGGTATAGCTATCGGCAGAGCTGGGAGCTGTGCCCAGGCGTTAACTTGGACGAACTCTCTGAGAGAGATGCGTGTATTTGCCGCTCCTTGGAGGAGGCGCCTCAGGAGACACAGGCACTGCAAAAGAACTTTGGCGAAGATGTACCTGTAATTCTCTCACGTCTGCGCCGTCAGGGGATCGTGGATTTCAAGACGGAAAGCAGTCGCCGTATGCAGGATAAGATGGTATTGCTTGCTGCATTGGCTGTTACTGCCGAGGATGCGATGGCTGCCGCAGAAGAGCGGAAGCGAAAAGCGCCCCGACAGTATGATGCGCTGGAGTTCCTCTGCCGCTATGGGGAAACACCAGTGCATGAGCTGTGCTATTATACAGGTGTATCCCGGCAGGCGCTGCACCGCCTGGAGCAGCTTGGCATCCTCTCCCTGCGGGAGCAGGAAGAGTATCGAATATCCGAAAAGCAGTATACGGTAAAGGCAGAACCGATTACATTAAATGAGGAGCAACAGCAGGTTTACGACGAGGTCGTTGCTCAGACGGAGACAGGAAAAGGCGGCGTGACGCTGCTGCAGGGTGTTACCGGCAGCGGTAAGACGCTGGTCTATATCCGCTTGGCGCAGACATTGCTGGAGCGAAAAAAATCCGTGATGATCCTTGTCCCGGAAATTGCGCTGACGCCCCAAATGATGGCAAGGTTTTCAGCCTATTTCGGCGATGAGGTGGCTCTGCTGCACAGTGGTTTGCGGATGAGTGAACGGTACGATCAATATAAGCGCATCCGGCGCGGTGAGGCCCACATTGTGGTAGGAACCCGTTCGGCTGTCTTTGCGCCGCTGGAAAACATTGGATTGATCGTACTGGATGAGGAGCAGGAGAGCTCCTACGAGTCGGAAAATGCCCCGTGCTATCACGCTCGAGACATCGCAAAATATCGCTGTGCGCAGGAGGGGGCGCGCCTTTTATTGGGCAGCGCTACACCTACCGTGGAGACAGCTTATTTTGCCCGCCACGGCGAGTATCAGCTGTCCTTGCTGCGCCGCCGCTACAATCAAAAGAACCTGCCGCGTGTAGTGATGGCGGATATGCGCCGGGAGCTGCGCAGCGGCAATACGGGGGCGATCAGCGCCCCGCTCTATGAAGAGCTTTCAAAAAATCTGGAGGCGGGGGAGCAGAGTATCCTCTTCCTCAACCGTCGAGGGAACAGCCGACAGCTATTGTGTCCGGAGTGCGGCTATGTGCCGCAGTGTCCTCGATGCAGCGTATATCTTACCTACCACTCCGCCAACCATCGCTTGATGTGTCACTACTGTGGCTACTCAGAGAAGGCATCGGAGGAGTGTCCGGAGTGCGGTGGCAGGATGAAGCATATCGGCTTTGGCACACAGAAGGTAGAAGCCGAACTGCAGGAACTATTTCCCGGCACGGAGATTTTGCGGATGGACGCCGATACAGTAGGCGGCGGCCACGAAAAACTGCTGAAAGAATTTGAAGAGAAAAAAGTTCCTATTCTCCTCGGCACCCAAATGGTTGCCAAGGGATTGGATTTTGAAAATGTGACACTGGTGGGCGTATTGGCGGCAGATTTGTCGCTGTATGTGGACCACTACCGTGCCTCGGAACGCACGTTTTCCCTGCTGACCCAAGTGGTGGGCCGGGCCGGACGCGGCGAAAAGGAGGGTCGGGCAGTGATTCAGACCTATACGCCGGAAAACGATGTGATCCTCGCTGCTGCGGAGCAGGACTATGATCGCTTTTATGACGGGGAGATCCGTATGCGGAAGCTGCGGCTGGACCCGCCCTTTGCCGATCAGTTTACCATTACCGTCACAGGAATGGAGGAGAGCGCTGTGCGCCGCGCCTGCGGCGAGGTGCGTGACAGTCTGTGGCAGCTTTCCCGCCAAGCGCGCTATGCATCGCTGGGATGGGAAGTACTGGGTCCTGCACCGGCACCGGTGGTAAAGGTAAATAACCGTTATCGTTACCGCATCACGGTCATCGGGCGGAACGATAAAACGCTGCGAGACGTGATCGCAGCCTATATGCGAGAGTTTGCATCCCGCCGTGAAAACCGGGGGATGAATATCTATACAGATTGTAATTTGATGAACTAAGGAAAGAACGGGGGAACGAGTCATGGCACTGAGAAAAATTGTAGTACAGGGTGACGAATGCCTGCGGAAGGTCTGCCGCCCGGTAACGGAGTTTAATGCACGGCTTCATATGCTGTTGGACGATATGAAGGAGACGCTGATCGACTCTCAAGGCGTAGGTCTGGCTGCGCCGCAGGTGGGCATTTTGCGCCGTGTTTGTGTGGTAATGAACGAGGATGACGAGATCATTGAGCTCATCAACCCGGAGATCGTATCTGCTGAAGGCGAACAGACCGGTCTGGAGGGATGCCTCAGCGTTCCCGGCAAATTCGGCATTGTAACACGCCCCAACGTGGTGCGTGTTCGTGCGCAGGATCGGGACGGTGAGTTCTTCGAGGTGGAGGATGAAGGCTTGACGGCTCGCTGCTTCTGCCATGAACTGGAGCACCTGGACGGACACCTCTTCGTAGAGCATGTAGATCGTCTGATGACGGAGGAGGATCTGGAGGCGTACATCCAGGAACAAGAAGAAATGGAAGAGGATGAATAATCATGCGTATTCTGTTTATGGGCACACCGGATTTCGCGGTGGCGTCTTTGAAGCGGCTGGTGGAAGACGGACACGAAGTGTGCGGTGTTTTCACGCAGCCGGATAAGCCCAAGAACCGGGGAATGAAGATGACGTTCTCCCCGGTCAAGGAGTATGCGGTGAGTCAGGGACTCACTGTTTATCAGCCGTTGAAGATGCGGGATGGCGAGGCACTGGCCATTGTGCAGGAGCTGCAGCCGGAGCTGATCGTGGTGGCGGCTTATGGACGGATTCTCCCGGAGGAGATCCTCGATGCGCCGAAGTACGGTTCGATCAATGTCCACTCCTCACTGCTGCCAGAGTATCGCGGTGCAGCGCCCATCAACTGGGCGATTTTGGATGGCTGCCGGGAGACAGGCGTCACCATTATGTATATGGCCAAGGAGCTGGATGCCGGCGACATCATTCGCGCCGTAAAGACGGACATTGACCCGAATGAAACGTCACTGGAACTGACAGAGCGTCTGGCGGCACTGGGTGCGCAGGCTCTCTCTGAAACGGTGGAGATGCTGAAAAATGGGACGGCTACGCGCACACCTCAAGATCACAGCGCGTATACCTATGCCCCCATGCTCTCCAAGGCTCTTTCGCCTATTGATTGGAACCGCTCTGCCCGCCAGATCCACGATCAGGTGCGCGGCTTGATTCCGTGGCCCTGTGCTGCTACGGAGGTAGGCGGTAAAAAAGTAAAGGTTTTCAAGACGGAGCAGGGGAGTGCGACGAATGCAGCTCCCGGCACCGTTGTATCCGCCGGCAAGCAGGGGATCGAGATCGCCTGCGGTGACGGGCTTACGCTGCGTATTACCCAGCTGCAGGCTGAAGGCGGCAAGCGGATGGCAGCGGCAGATTATCTCCGCGGCCACAGTGTGCAGGTGGGTGTATGAAAGAGAAGAGAAACCCCTCTGCCCGTGATACGGCGCTGGAGGTCCTCATGCAGGTGGACAGAGCCAATGCCTGGTCAGATGGCAGTTTGAAGCGTACCATTGCCAAGAATAAGCTGGATCATCGTGATGCAGCTCTGGCCACCCGGCTTAGTTACGGCGTTATTCAGAATAAGCTGTTGCTGGACTACTATATCAGCTGCTACTGCACACAGAAGGCAGAGAAGCTGGAGCCGGTGATCCGCAACATTCTGCGTCTGGGCGGCTATCAGATTCTCTTCATGGATAAGATTCCCCACCGTGCTGCTGTCAATGAGGCGGTAGAGATGACCAAACGCTACGGGCGATACAAGGCCGCCGGTATGGTCAATGCGGTGCTGCGGAAATTTGTCGATCACTGGATGGATATGCCGGCTCTGCCCAATGGCACTACGGTGGACTATCTTTCCGTTCGCTATAGCCACCCCAAATGGCTGGTGGAGCGTTTGGTAGAGCTGCTGGGACCGGAAGAGGCAGAAGGGTATCTGCGAATGAATAATGAGATCGTCCCTACCACCGTCCAAACCAACCTTTTGAAGACAACGCCGGAGGAACTGGAGAAGGAACTGCGGCAGAGCGGTGTTACGGTAGAGCCTCATCCTTGGCTTGCGGGCTGCTTTGAGGTATCCGGTACCGGCGATTTGGAGAGCCTGCCTGCCTTTACAGAGGGACACTTTACGGTGCAGGATGCTGCAGCACGTTTGGTTTCTACCGTGGCTGCTCCACAGCCCACAGATCGGGTATTGGATATCTGCGCAGCCCCCGGTGGCAAGTCCTTTGCACTGGCCATTGATATGGGGGATCGGGGACAGATCGTCTCCTGTGATATTCATCCCCATAAGCTGAAGCTGATTGAAAGCAGCGCTGAGCGGTTGGGGATCACCAGTGTCCGTGCCGCACTGGCCGACGGACGTGAGCATCATGCTGCGTGGCAGCAGGCGGCGGATCTTGTCGTGGCTGATGTGCCCTGTTCCGGCTTGGGTATTATTCGCAAGAAGCCGGATATTCGCTATAAGAATCCCAAGGAGCTGGCGCAGCTCCCCAAGATCCAGTTGGAGATTCTGGAAAATGCGTCTACTTATGTGCGTCCCGGTGGCGTATTGGTGTACTCCACTTGCACGGTGCTGCCGGAGGAGAACGAAGGTGTGACGGAGGAATTCCTGTCTCGCCATATTGATTTTACATTGGAAAAATTCACGCTGCCACTGCCAATCGGCCCCAGTCAGGGGCACTTGACATTGTGGCCTCAGCGGTTTGGTACGGACGGATTTTATATCTGCCGTATGCGCAGGAAATGAGGATGAGCATGATTGACATCAAGTCCATGACACTGCAGGAGATCACGGAGGCCTGCCGCCAGATGGGCGAGCCGGCTTTCCGCGGCAAGCAGATTTTTGTGTGGCTCCATAAGGGCGTCACTTCCTTCGATGAGATGAGCAACCTGTCCAAGGCTCTGCGGGAAAAGCTGAAGGAGCGGTATGTGATTACCGTGCCGACCATTGCCCGCAAGCAGGTTTCTAAATTAGACGGAACAATCAAATATCTGTGGGAGCTTGATGACGGCAATTGCATTGAGACGGTTTTGATGCAGTACCACCACGGGAATACCGTCTGTATTTCCTCCCAAGTGGGCTGCCGGATGGGGTGTGCGTTCTGTGCCTCCACGATTGCCGGTAAGGTGCGGGATCTGCAGCCATCGGAGATGGTCAATCAGGTGCTCTTCACCCAGCTGGACAGCGGTTTAGAAATCTCCAATATCGTGCTTATGGGGATTGGTGAGCCGATGGATAACCGGGACAACGTAATGCGGTTTCTGGAACTCATCAACCACCCGGACGGCATGAATATTGGCATGCGGCACATTAGCCTCTCTACTTGCGGCGTTGTGCCCGGAATTGATGCACTGGCTGACTGCGGGCTGCAGCTGACGCTGTCTGTGTCGCTCCATGCGCCGGACAGTGAAACACGCTCCCGGATCATGCCGGTGAATAAGGCATATGACGTGGAAGAGCTGTTTGCGGCCTGCCATCGCTATTTTCAAAAAACCGGACGTCGGATTTCCTTTGAATATGCTATGATTGACGGGGTCAACGACAACGATTGGCAGGCGGATCTCATTGCAAAGCGGATTCACGGTATGCCCGGTCATGTGAATCTGATCCCACTGAACGACGTGGTAGAAAGCCCGTTTAAACCCAGCAAGCGGATTGCTGCTTTTCAAAAACGATTGGAATCCCACGGCATTACTGCCACTGTGCGGCGAAGTCTGGGTGGAGATATTGATGCATCCTGCGGCCAGTTGCGCCGCAAGGCTATGGAGGAAGGGGGAGCGCTTCATACATGAGAGTTTGGGGAATCACGGATGTAGGACTGGTGCGCAACGAGAATCAGGATGCCTACAGCATCCGTGAGGTAAAAGAATATACCTCTGCTGTTGTCTGTGATGGAATGGGCGGCACCAACGGTGGCCGCGTAGCCAGTTCTCTTGCAGTGGAGGTCTACCAGCAGGAGCTGGCGGGAAAGCTTCGCAGTGCCATGAGCGCTCAGGAAATAGCTCTTACCATGAGCGATAGTGTGACAAAGACCAATGAAGCGGTTCGGCAGCGGGCTGCAGAGGAGAAAGAGTATCAACAGATGGGAACCACACTGGTGGCTGCTGTTGCGGGAAAGGAATGGGCGACCCTGGCCAATGTCGGTGACAGCCGCGCCTATCACATCAACCGCAGCGGCATCCGACAGATCACCCGTGACCACTCCGTAGTAGAAAATCTGGTGGAGCGGGGCGATCTGACACCGGAGGAGGCAAAGCATCATCCACGCCGCAATCTGATTACCAGAGCACTGGGCCCGGACGCAGATGTGCAGACGGATACATTTGAATTGCCATGGAAGCAGGGAGATTTCATCCTGCTTTGTTCCGATGGATTGGTCAATACCGTATCGGATCAGGAAATCCTGTTCGAGGTTATTCATAACGGCGAACCAGATACCTGTCTGGATCGGCTTTTAGACCTATCCAAGCAGCGGGGAGCACCGGACAATGTGACGATGCTCCTGATGATGAATATTTAATCTCCAAAGACGAAAGGAACGGTCATATATGGATCAGTATATTGGAAAAATGCTGGACAACCGCTACGAGATCATGGAGCTGATCGGCAGCGGTGGTATGGCAAATGTCTATAAGGCGAAGTGCCATCGGCTGAACCGCATGGTTGCTGTAAAAATTCTCAAGAGTGAACTGGCGGAGAACGCTGATTTCCGCCGCCGCTTCCGGGATGAGTCTCGGGCTGTGGCGCAGCTGTCCCATGCCAATATCGTCTCTGTTTACGATGTGTCTCGCAGCGGCGATGTAGAGTATATTGTCATGGAACTGATCGAGGGGATTACGCTCAAGCAGTACATGGAGCGTCGCGGTCAGATGGATTGGCGCGAAGCACTGCACTTTATCACCCAGATTATGCGCGGTTTGAGCCACGCCCACAGCCGTGGTATCATCCATCGGGATATCAAGCCCCAGAATATTATGATCCTGCGGGATGGCAGCGTGAAGGTAGCCGATTTTGGCATTGCCTGCCTTGCCAGTGCCGGCCAGACACTGACACAGGAAGCACTGGGCTCCGTACATTATATTTCCCCGGAGCAGGCTCGTGGTGATCGGACGGATGCCCGTTCGGATATCTATTCCGCCGGTGTAGTGCTCTATGAGATGCTGACGGGGAAGCTGCCTTTTGATGGAGACAGCGCTGTTTCCGTGGCGATCCAGCACTTGAGCTCTGTGCCGTTGGCGCCGCGCTCTATTAATCCCGAGATCCCCGAGGCGCTGGAGCTCATTTGCATGAAGGCGATGACGCCTAATGCGGATAAGCGCTATGCCACCGCCGATGAGATGATTGATGATCTGGAGAAATTCCGTAAAGATCCCAACATGGATGTGGAGTATATTCGGACAGAACTGGAGGAAGATGTCAACAGCGAGCCGACGCAGGCTATTAAGCCTTCTGAGGTAGCGGCGATCACTCGTGCCAACCATAAGGCGGGGATGCGCAATAACGCCGCTGAAGACGATGAAGCTGCTGAGAAGAAGCGGACGCGCAAGCTGATGGCGATTGTCGGTGGTTCTTTTGCGGCGGTACTGATTCTGGTGGTACTTCTCTTTAAGATTTTTGGCAGCTTCGGTACTAGTACAGAGACAGATGGCCATGTGGTGCCGGATCTGCTCGGTAAGACGGTGGAACAGGCCAATCAGATGACGGAAGTTCGGGATATTTTCCAAATCGAAGTTCTGGGCACCAAAGACAGTGATCGCTATGAAGCAGGTCAAATCATTGAGCAGGATCCTGTTGCCGGGCGCACGAGAAAAAATAACTTGGTGATCCATGTTTACGTTTGCGCGAAGGAAGAAAAGGAAGTTATGCCGCCGCTGACAGGCATGAATTATCAGGAGGCAAAGGTTCAGCTGAATAATATGGGCCTAAACCTGAAATATGATATCCGCGAGGAGTTCAGCGATGAATACAAAGAGGGGGATGTGATCTCCACAGTTCCCGCAGCAAATGAGGAACTCAAAAAGGGGAACTCTATCCTGCTGGTTGTCAGTAAGGGCCCAGAGAAGAAGCCAGTGGTGATCCCGACCTTTACCAAGATGTCGGTGGATGAGGCTTCCGCAGAAGCTCAGAAGCTCGGTTTGACGGTGGGCGAGCACCAGTTTGCTTACAGCTCTCAGCCGGTGGGGCAGGTGATCGAACAGTCGATTGCGGCAACGACAAGCGTGGAAGAGGGAACAGAAATCATCTTTACGGTCAGTAAGGGTGGCGAGCCGAAGAGCCAGGCGGTCACTTTTGCCATCCCGGAAACCTATAGCGGAGAGGTAACCGTTTCCTTTATGCAGGACGGAATGTCCCGTGGTGAGATCGTGGTCACACTGGAAGAGGAGAAAGGCGGCAGCGTCAGCTATACCTTCAGCGGTGAAGCTGGTACGACCTCTACGGTAAAAGCCTTTATTGGAGATAAGGAAATCGGCTCGGAGGAGATTAGATTTTGAGCCGGGGCAGAATTGAAAAGGCCTTGAGCGGCTTTTACTACGTCAATACAGGTGAGGAAGTGCTGCAGTGCCGCGCCCGCGGAAAATTCCGCCGCGAGGGAATGTCTCCGTTGGTAGGAGATTGGGTGGAGGTACGGCTTCTTGGTGGCGGTGAGGGCTTCGTGGAGGCCATCGAGCCGCGCAAAAATGTATTTACCCGTCCTGCGGCCGCTAACATCGACCAGCTGGTGATTATCGCTTCCGGAGCTATTCCAATCACTGATCCCTATCTTATCGACCGTATTTCGGCTATTGCAGCGCTGAAAGGCTGTGATGTGCTGGTGTGTCTCAACAAGAGTGATCTTGATCGTGCGGAGGATTTGTACGAGATCTACCAACATTCGGCTATCCCTGTGCTGCGTATCAGTGCGGAGACAGGAGAGGGGCTGGAAGATCTACGAAAGAGGATATCTGGAAAGTTAAATGCCTTTACAGGGAATTCCGGTGTTGGGAAGTCCAGTATCCTCAATGCACTGGATAAATCGTTCGCCTTGCCGGTGGGTGAGGTGAGTAAAGCGCTGGGGCGTGGTCGCCATACGACTCGCCATGTAGAGATGTTTTCACTGGGTGAGGAGACCTATGTCATCGATACCCCCGGCTTTTCTTCCTTTGATACGGAGGCTCTGAATCTGGAGCTAAAGCAGCATTTGCCGGAGACTTTTCCGGAGTTTCTGCCCTATCTGGATGAGTGCCGCTTTGTAGGCTGCCGCCACATCAAGGAGAAAGGCTGCGCCGTTTTACAGGCAGTAAAAGAGGGAAAGATCCCGCGCTCTCGCCATGCCAGCTATGTTCGTCTTGCAGAGGAATTAAAAGACTGCAAGGAATGGGAACGAAAATAAAAAGAGATGGATTCACAAGAATCCATCTCTTTTTTTTGCACTGCGGCGAAAATGCGGCTGACGGCTTATTCTGACCGATTTCAGCATAGGACAACGGTATAATAAGTGTACGGGAGGTGAGCGGATGACAGTGATCTACATCGACCGGGTGTTTGTGCTGAATCTTGCGGTGGACTATTTGCTGCTCCTATGTACGGCGCGGCTGGCTGGCGTCCCTCTACGTCGATGGCGATTGTTACTGTGCGCGGTGCTAGGAGCATTCTATGCGGTAGCGGTTTTCCTTCCGGGAGGAGAGATTTTAGCCTGTGCGCTATGCAAAGCAGTGGTGGGATTGCTCCTATCCTATCTGGCTTTTCGCCCCGTCCCACATTGTTGGCGATTGATGGCGCTCTTTTTTTTGCTGTCCGGTGCTTTGGCAGGCTTGCTGCTGGCGGTAGGTTTGGCGGCAGGAAGTCCCGGTGTTCTCTTCCGTCGCCTGTATTATGCGCAAATCAATTGGCCGATTCTGCTACTGACCACAGCTTTTATGACGATGTTATTGCATCTGGTCTTTCGGCAGGGAGCCCGACACGGAGGAGGAGAGATTATGATAGTTACTGTATCACTTCATCAACAACTGCGGCAGATTTCAGTGCTATATGACACAGGGAATACACTGCGCGAGCCGGGAACCGGCCAGCCAGTGCTTGTTTTGGAACAGGCTGCTCTGGTAAGTCTGTGGCCAACGGAGATTCAAACGATTCTGACCAGTAAATTGCCGCCGGAGGAAAAGATGGTGTTGCTGCACCAAAAGGGGGCAGGGACGGATTTTACGCTGCTGCCTTTTCGCAGTGTGGGGAATGCATCCGGTCTGCTGTTAGCGGTGCGCAGCGACTACATAAGCGTAGAAAAGAAAAAATATCCTCGAACGCTGGTGGCACTGGCAGAAGGGCCACTTAACGATGGTGGTGGCTACGTTGGATTGTGGGGCGGCATGGAGATGAAAGGAGGACGGCATGATACGAAGACTCGTAGAGAAACTGCGGCTGTGGATCGTCAGGCACAGCAGGCCGGATAAGGTCATGTACATCGGCGGGAGCGATACGCTGCCGCCACCGCTGACAAGGGAAGAAGAGCGGGATTTGGTAACGCGGCTGGCACAAGGGGAACTTCCGGTACGCCAGACATTGATCGAGCACAATCTGCGTCTGGTGGTTTACATCGCAAAGCGCTTTGAAAATACGGGAATCAATATTGAAGACTTGATTTCCATCGGGACCATCGGGCTGATTAAAGCTATCAACACGTTTCGAGCGGATAAAAATATCAAGCTGGCTACTTATGCCTCCCGCTGTATTGAAAATGAGATTTTGATGTATCTGCGGAAGAATTCCTCGCAGCGAACAGAGGTCAGCTTCGATGAGCCGCTCAACACCGATTGGGACGGCAAAGAACTTCTATTGTCCGATGTATTGGGGACAGATGGCGATGTGGTCATGCGGCCCATCGAGGAGGATGTGGATCGCAAGCTGTTAGGTGATGCGGTGTCTCGGCTCTCCGGCCGGGAACGGGAAATCATCACGCTGCGTTTTGGCCTCTACGGGCATAGGGAACTGACACAAAAGGAAGTGGCCGACCGTCTGGGCATTTCGCAGTCCTATATCTCACGCTTGGAAAAGAGAATCATCGCGCGGCTTCGGCGCGAGATCATTCGCATGAGCTGAAAAAAGGACAGCATCTGTACTATGCAGATGCTGTCCCTTTTTATTATGTTGTAAATTAGTCCAGCAGCAGAGCGGAAGGGCGATTCACGACCATCATGTTATAGGAGCGCAGAGAATGGTAATCCTCCTTATCCAGTTTGATGGTGTTAAATAGTTTGTCGTTTTCCTCCAGAGGCTCTTTGGAAATCAGCGCCTTCATGGCGATGGGAGCAAAGAACGGTGTGCTGCCGATGCCGGAGAGCAGACCGATGGCGGGCATACGATTTTGCATGGGATTGAGCATACAGATGTACATTTTCTCCGCCTCGTTGATCTGGTTGGTGAGCACCATATGGGTGATGGTGTCATAGGGCTTCATCTCGCCGGTGAACAGATGCTGGCAACGGTCGGGCTCAGAAAAAGATGCCACACCCACATACAGCATCACGTCAATGGCTTTGCCGGAGACGGCAGGGGAGAAGCAGAGCAGAGAACGGACGATCTGATGGATCCGTCCGTCATAATAATACATATAAGCCCGAGGCTGGTTGAAATAGAAACTCTTGGGCAGAACCAAGTCATTATTAAAGATAGGCGGCTGATAATCGATAAAACACTTTAAATCAATATCCAACGCCTTGGAAATCTCGTACAGCGTTTCAATATCGATCGTAATGGTTCCGTTCTCATACTTGGACAACGTGGCCTTACTCTTATTGATCATGGCAGAAAACTCTTCAATGGTATAGCCACGACTTTTACGATACTTTTTGATCCGCTGTCCAACGTGATAGGAAAAAGAACCCACAACATCACCTCCATACGCTGTTAATTATAGCAGGAAAAGTGAACATAGTCAACAGAAAGTTTCCCATAAAGAAACAATGAAAGGGCGAATTTTCAATCTGATAGAAGCGGGCCGATATTGGGACATATCTGCAAGAGTCAGCCATTTCCTTGCGCGGTTTTGCCATAAGTGCAGAGTGTAGCCAGCGGACAGCTGCCACACTGAGGATTACGGGCCATACAAACGGCACGTCCGTGGAGGACCATACGGTGGCAGAAGTTGTTAGACTCCTCCGGAGGGATGCACTTGCGCAGCTGCATTTCCACCTTTACGGGATCCTTGCTGCCGTCGGTAATTCCCAGCCGCCCGGTGATACGGATGCAGTGGGTGTCACAGACATAGCCCTCCTTGCCATAGATGTCACCTAAGATCAGATTGGCAGTCTTACGACCAACACCGGGCAGGCGCAGAAGATCCTCCATATTGTCGGGAACCTTACCGTCATATTCCTCTACCAGCATTTTGGCGGCGGCCACCATATCGCGGGCTTTGGCGCGCCAGAAACCAGTAGAGTGGACATATTCGCCGACCTCATCTACATCTGCCTGGGCAAAGGCCTCCAGTGTGGGATAGCGGGCGAAGAGGGCAGGCGTCACCAAATTGACCCGTGCATCGGTGCACTGGGCTGCCAGACGGACAGAGAAGAGAAGTTCATAGTCCTTTTGGTAGTTCAGTGAACATTCTGCATCGGGATAGAGCTCTTTTAACGTATCAATAATAGATACAATTTCCTTTTTCGTTTTCACTTGTGTCACCTCAAAGGCATTATAACAATCTGGCGGAGAAAATGCAATTCGGGGATGCAAAAAGAGAAAAAATATGGTATACTACATAATTATTGCAAAGGAGGTGGGGCAATGCAGCCTCTGGCAGATGAAATCAGACCCCGGACATTGGACGAGGTAGCAGGACAAAAGCATCTTCTGGGACAGGGGGCTCTGCTGCGCCGCCTCATCGAGAGTGGGACGTCGGCAAATTTGATTTTCTACGGGCCATCTGGTACCGGCAAGACGACAATTGCCAGTATTATCGCAAAGCGTACGGAGAAGCGTCTGTACCATCTCAACGCCACCACGGCTTCGCTGCAGGATGTGAAGGACATCATTGCGGATGTAGACACCATGCTGGCACCCAACGGGATTTTACTCTATCTGGATGAGATCCAGTACTTCAATAAAAAGCAGCAGCAAAGTCTGCTGGAATTCATGGAAAACGGCAAGATCACATTGATTGCCTCTACCACGGAGAATCCCTATTTCTATATCTATAATGCCCTTTTATCCCGCAGTACCGTCTTTGAATTTAAGCCCCTGTCGCCGGAGGAGACACTTCCTGCCGTCGAGAGAGCCTTACATATTGAGCAGGAGCGCAGCAGCTTGCCCTTTAGTTGGGAGGACACACTGCCCATGACCGTAGCGCGGAACTGCGGCGGTGATGTGCGCAAGGCAATCACGGCGGTAGAGCTGCTCTACCAGTCTGCTCGCCCGGAAAACGGGCAGTTATATGTGACAAGTGATGATGCTTCACAGTTGGCTCAGCGCAGTGCAATGCGCTATGATAGAGCGGGAGACGACCACTTCGATCTTCTTTCAGCACTCCAAAAGTCGATCCGCGGCTCCGATCCGGACGCTGCTGTCTACTATTTGGGACGGCTGCTGGTAGCGGGGGATCTTTTGTCCCCGTGCCGTCGGCTGCTCGTCATTGCCGCTGAGGATGTGGGACTTGCCTATCCGCAGGCCATTGTAGTGACCAAAGCCTGCGTGGATGCGGCATTGCAGATCGGCCTTCCAGAGGCGCGCCTTCCTCTGGCGGAGGCAGCCATTCTTCTGGCGACAGCGCCGAAATCCAACTCCGCCCACAACGCCATCATTGCGGCTATGTCGGATATTGAAAAGGGTCGAATGGGAGAGATTCCCCGACATTTGAAGAATGTCCATCTGGACAGCGCCGGAACAGAAAAAACTGCCGCCTACAAGTACCCCCACAACTATCCCAATCACTATGTGGCACAGAGCTATCTGCCGGAGGCGTTAGGGGACACTGTCTACTATGAGTACGGAGAGAACAAGACCGAACAGACGGCCAAACGATACTGGAACCAGATCAAAGGAGAGTAAATGCCATGGATCTGAAGGTACATGATATTGTTGAATTAAAGAAAGAGCACCCCTGTGGTAGCCGCCAATGGGAAGTGCTTCGGATCGGTATGGATCTGAAGCTGCGCTGCCTGGGCTGTGGCCACGAGATGATGGCACCCCGGCGCAAGGTTGAGAAGAGTATTAAACGCATTGTAAGCGAGGAGGAATAAGAATGAGTCCCAAGTGGGTTCGCCGCATTGCAGCAGGTATTGCACTGTTGATGGCAGTATTGCTGCTGTTGGGCTTGATTGTGCCCTATCTTTCCCTGTAAGACGACAGGAATACGGAAGCGAAAAGAGTGGATACCTTTTTAAGGTACCCACTCTTTTTTTCTCTCATATAATGAACCAGAGGAGGGATTGCTATGAGAAGGGGGAAATGCGGAGGGTTTCTGGGAGGCTGTGCGCTGGCACTGGGGCTGGGGATCCTGATTGCAGCCGTATTCCCAACGTGTGCGCTGCTGTTCATTGTGGCGTTTCTGCTGATTGCCTGCGGCGTCATTTGTCTGCGAAGATAGGAGGGATGATGGTGAAGATCGTGGTCTGGAAAGCACCTAAAATGCTGCGCGGTATTCTGGCACGTTTTTTCAAGATAGAGGTATAATGAGGATGACCCGCTCATACGCTTTTGTAGCACAGGAAGTATAAGTGAATGAGAGGGTGTCTGAATGGAACTTGGATTGAAAATGGAGGAAATTTCCTGCTGTGCAACAGTAGGAAACGTGGTGGTCAGCCACGAGGAATCTTTGGAGACGTCTATCCCGGAATACTGCCCAGATATTGCCCGAATCGTAGATACGGCAGGACAACTGCGGATCCGGGAAAAAGTACTGTCAGAGGGGCGGTTGAGCATCAGCGGCGATGTGCATGTGACGGTGCTCTATACCTCTGAGGAGAGTCCCGGGCTGCGGAGTCTGGTTCTGACGGTGCCCTTTGCCTGCCGCACTGAGGAGCCGCGGCTGCAGGGCTGCCGCAGTGTCTGCGTCTGTGGGCGGTTGCCGCTGTTGGAAGCAAAATCCCTGACGTCTCGAAAACTGTACATCCGGGTGATGCCGGAATTCATTGTGGAGGGAATTGCCAATACACGGCAGAAGCTGTGCAGTGGCGTAGAAGAGGAAGATCCTACATTGCAGCTGCGGCGGGAGACGGTGGAGACCAGTATTCTCACGGCAGTTCTGGAACGGGAATTCAATTTCTCGCAGGAGTGTGTACCGGAGGGTGATGTACCGGAAGATCTGCTGCTGGATCGCTGCTGCTTGCAGGTGACAGACTGCCAGCGTATCGGGAGAAAGCTGATCGTTAAGGGGGAGGCTGCATTGTCGCTCCTCTATCGCACAGAGGAGCAGACGCTGTGCACCTATGATGCGGTGCTGCCTTTCTCCCAAATCCTTGACAGTGTAGAGCTGCCGGAGGATGCGGTTTATCAGGCGGAAGCATGGACGTCGGACAGCCATATTCGTCTGGCCCGAATGGAGGGCGCCATGGGATTTGGCATCTCGCTGCGGATCGGCGTTATGGTAAAGGTTTACGAGCTGCGGAAAGTATCCTATCTTTGCGACCTGTACAGCACCCGATACGAGGCGGATGTACATTACCAAACGCTGACGCTGACAGCGGTCTATCCTGCTGAAAATACGACGCAGGAGGCGGTGGAGCAACTGGAGTTTGGCCGGGAGACACCTTTTGTTTGTCTCACGGGCGCTGAATGCGGCGCAGTAACGGCGGAGCCGGAGGGGGATCACACGGCGCTGAGGAGCAATCTGCGGCTCAAAATTCTCTATCTGGATGAGACCGGTGCACCGATCAGTGCAGAGCGCATGGCAGAGGTGACGGCGCAGGTACCGGATGTTCCGCAAAGCGTTCGAGCCATTTGCGGCAGTGGTATGGTACAGATGTCCGGCAACAGCTGTCAGGTGCGGCTGCCCGTATCCTTTGCAGCAACACGGGAGACGCCCCGGGAACTGCAAAGTATCGATGGCGTGGAACTGACGGAGCCGGAGGAGAACCAGCGCCCCTCGCTGGTGCTGCGGCGGGTAGGGGAGGACGAAACGCTGTGGGACGTAGCCAAGGCCTACCGAACAGATCCCGCCCTTATCCTGCAGGCCAACGATCTTAAGGAGGGGGAGCCGCTGCCGGAGGGAATGGTATTGATCCCCAAAACAAGGTAATTGGTGTCTGGGACATATCCATCACAAGACATAAAGGAAAAGGGAGGCCGATCATCGACCTCCCTTTTTGTTGCTTTTTATAAATCTCCGGACATCTGTGCAGCCACAGTCTCTATGGTGATAGGTGGAGCCTGGAGGAAAGATTACTTAGAGAAGCGAGCCAAAAACTGGCGGGTACGCTCTTCTTGAGGATTGTTAATGACTTGCTGCGGATCGCCCTGTTCGACGATGACACCGCCATCCATGAAGATGATATGATCGGCCACATCCCGGGCAAAAGCCATCTCGTGGGTGACGATAATCATAGTGGTGTGCTGCTGAGCAAGGCCGCGGATGACCTTCAGCACCTCGCCGGTCAGCTCCGGATCCAGTGCAGAGGTGGGCTCGTCAAAGCAGAGAATATCCGGTTTCATAGCCAGTGCGCGGGCGATGGCTACACGCTGCTGTTGACCGCCGGAAAGCTGGTGCGGGTAATTGTCCATGCGATCCGCAAGGCCCATCTGCTCCAAAAGGGCTTTGCCCTCAGCCTGAATAGCTTCTATAGACTCGCCGTTTTTCTCACGCTTAGCCAGCAGCTCACGGGCCAGGGTCACGTTTTGAAGCGCCGTATATTGGGGGAAGAGGTTGAAGTTTTGGAATACCAGGCCAAAGTGAAGCCGATTCTGACGAATTTCACTCTCTGATTGGGTTTTAGCGTCCTTACCATCAAAAAGCGTCTCGCCGCGAACAGAAATGGTTCCGGCATTGGGTGTTTCCAAGAAATTCAGACACCGCAGCAGCGTGGTTTTTCCGCTGCCGGAGGAGCCGATGATGGATAGAGCCTGTCCCTCTTCCAGCGTGAAAGAAATATCTTTCAGCACGCGGGTGGCACCGAAATTTTTTTCGAGATGATTGACTTCCAAAATAGACATATCGAACGCCTCCTTACTGGAAATAGGACAGCTTGCGCTCTGTACGGTTGAGGATCAGAGTGACAAGACCATTGAAGATGAGGAAGAATATACCGGTATAGAAGAGAGGCCAGATCATGGCCTGATTTCCGAACTCGCTGGCCATAGCGATGACTTCCTTGACCATGATGAAGTTGGCAAGGGAAGTGTCCTTCACCAGCGTAATGACTTCGTTGCCGATGGGAGGAACGATACGCTTAACAAGCTGTAAGAGCGTGATGTTGCGGAAAATTTGTCCCTTTGTGAGGCCTAAAACCTGACCGGCCTCCTGCTGCCCCTTTGGAATACCCTGGATTCCGCCGCGGAAGATTTCGGAGAAATAGGCGGCGTAGTTTAAAACGAAAGCCAGACATGCCGCCGTCATGCGGGGCAGCATGTGTCCGGGACTCAAAAATCCGGGGACATAGTAGACAACTGCCAGCTGCAGCATCAACGGTGTGGAGCGCATCAGATAGACATAGAACTGAGAAATCCAGCTCAAAGGCTTAATGCGGCTCATGGTGCCGAAGGAGATCAGCAGGCCCAGTGGAAGAGACAGCAGCAACGTGACGAAGAAAATCTCGCAGTTGAGCAGGAAACTCTTTCCTAACATCATATTTACGGTCAAAAAGCTCATAGTGTTCCTCTTTCTAAACAGGATCGAAGCGGAGAGGAGAACCTCTCCGCTACTTTATAGTTTACTTCTGCTCAATCAACTGATCGGCCAGGCCGTACTTCTCAGCCAGCTTCATCAGGGTACCGTCCTTGTAGAGCTCAACGATGGCGCCGTTGACCTTCTCGGCCAGTTCATCACCCTTACGGAAACCAACAGCATACTCCTCAACAGAGAGACGCAGATCGGGGATCACAGTCAGATCAGCGTAGTCGCCCTGACCAACCATAGAATTAGCCAGTACGAAGTCCAGAACACAGGCGTCAGCAGCACCGGCCTTTACTTCCTTCAGAGCCTCCGTCTGCATGGGAACGCTGGTATAGGTAGCCTTGGACAGATTTTCGTCGTCCTTGACGGCTTTCTCGCCGGCGGAACCGGCCTCGGCATCAATTTTGGCACCGGCCAGATCAGCCGTGGATTTATATTTGCCTGCATTCTCAGAGCGGATCACGATGACCTGATAGTTCTGCACATAGGGAATGGAGAGCGTCAGCGTTTCCTTCAGCTTGTCTGTAGAAGTCATGCCGTTCCAGAGGCAATCAATGTTCTGGGAATTCAACTCCATTACCTTGCTGTCCCATTTGATTTCCTGGAACTTGGGGGTCATGCCCAGCCTCTCGAAGACAGCGGTGGCGAACTCTGTCTCAAAACCTACCAGCTTGCCGTTTTCATCGTAGTAGTTCATGGGCTCAAAGAGCGTCATACCAATGGTTACTTCCTTAGACGTATCATCCTTCTTGCCACCACAGGCAGCCAACAGGGATACGGTCATGACCAGTGCAAGGGCCAGAGCCAACACTTTCATCATCTTTTTCATAGGTTCTACCTCCGTTTTTTTATAGGGGATCCTGTGGTGGCCCCTGTTTGATGTTGTTAACATACTACCACTTTAGCGTGGTAGTGTAAAGATGTAAATGTAAACAAATAATTCAACTATTTACCGTGATGAATTATGCAGCTTCTACAGTAGCAGGAAGCTGCAAGCAAAAAGGCGCCTTGTGGGCAGGGAAAAAGTGTTCCTGGATATAATGCAAAAGAGGCCATCAGCGTTTTACGCCGACGGCCTCATATGGTAGCGAGTAAGTCTGTAAGCCGGGTTCTGTATTTGACAGTCATCTATCTAGCCGCATCGTTGCCAATGCGATCAAGCCACCCCGGGAGCGGCCGGGCCGACCTAATGCTCCCATAGCGGTGTTGCTCCGGATAGAGTTTACAGCGACGGGCACTTTCGAGCCGTCGGGTGAGCTCTTACCTCACCTTTCCACCCTTACCTGCAGCCTAGACCGCAGGCGGTATATCTCTGTTGCACTTTTCCTGAAGTCGCCTTCGGCGGGCGTTACCCGTTATCCTTGCCCTGCGGAGCCCGGACTTTCCTCATGAACAGGCTTTCGCCTTGTTCCCGCGACTGTCTGGCTTACTCGCGTATCCTATTGTACAAAATGTGAGCGAGAAAGTCAACGCCGAGAGTGAGTTATTTTCATTGAACTGAAAGTAAAGATGGGGTATAATATCTATAGTGTATTTTGGACGCATCTGGATTGTGCTTTTCTTTCTTTATTAAGGAAAGGACGGGCCGGATGCGTCCGATAGATCTATGGATGGAGGAAAACTCAAATGACCTTACAGGAATACCTGTTATCCTTAAAAGAAAAGCGCGTTGCCGTGATTGGTATTGGCGTGAGCAATACACCTATGCTGCAGTTGCTGCTGGAAAACGGCATTGCCGTTACCGCCTGCGATAAGCGAAGCCGTGAGGAACTGGGAGCGCTGGCGCAGGAATTGGAGGCTCAGGGAGCCGTATTACAGCTGGGAGAGAACTACCTTGCAGACTTGGATCAGGATGTGATCTTCCGCACGCCCAGCCTGCGTCCTGACGTGCCGGAGCTGCAGCGGGCACAGGAGCGGGGGAGTGTGCTCACTTCGGAGATGGAGGTATTCTTTGACGTCTGTCCCTGCCCCATGATCGCTGTTACCGGCAGTGACGGAAAGACGACGACGACGACCATGATTGCCGGACTTCTCCGTGCAGCAGGTCATACCGTGCATGTGGGCGGCAATATCGGTAATCCGCTGTTGGCTAAAACACCCCAAATAAGCCCCGAGGATTGGGTGGTGCTGGAGCTGTCCTCTTTCCAGCTGATGACCATTCATAAAAGCCCCCGCATTGCCGTCATGACCAATCTGGCCCCCAACCATCTGGATATGCACCATGGCATGGAGGAATATGTGGCGGCCAAGGAGAATATTTTCCGCCATCAGAGCGTGGGGGATGTGGCTATTTTCAACTGGGACAATGCCATCACCCGGGAGCAGAGCACCCGCGCCAAAGGCGAGGTGCGGCTCTTCAGCCGACAGGAGTGCGTGGAGAATGGTGTTTTCCTCCGAGGTGATACCATTATCCGCCGCTGCGACGGTGTAGATACGGCGGTGATGACCACAGCGGACAGCAAGCTGCCCGGCGTACACAACATTGAAAACTACATGGCGGCGATCGCTGCCGTAGAGGGCTTGGTGGATGATGAAACCATCCGGGCTTTTGCCCACACCTTCGGCGGTGTAGAGCACCGTATTGAGCTGGTGCGTGAGCTGCACGGTGTGCGCTACTATAATGACTCCATCGCTTCCAGTCCCAGCCGTACCATTGCCGGACTGCGTTCCTTTGATGAGAAGGTAATTTTGCTGGCAGGTGGTTATGATAAAAAAATTCCTTTTGATGTGCTGGGGCCGGAGATCGTGGAGCATGTAAAGCTGCTGATTCTCTGCGGTGCTACGGCGGAGAAGATCCGTGCGGCGGTAGAGGCTGCGCCCGGATATGTACCCGGCAAACCGGAAATCCTTATGGTATCCCCCTTCCAAAAGGCGGTGGAGACGGCTCGTGATCGGGCAGAGAATGGCGATATTGTGACGCTGTCCCCGGCTTGTGCCGCCTTCGATCAGTTTAAGAATTTTATGGAGCGGGGCGATACCTTTAAGAAAATCGTCAACAGCTGGCAGTAACCAATCACGCTGTACCCACATACACTGCTATAAGGGGGTGTGTGGGATGAAACGGCTGCGGTATGTGCGCATGAGCACTAAGAAGAGAGTGATTGTCTGGCTCTGCTCGATTGTTCTTTTGCTGCTGGCTCTTATCAGTATAACACTGGGACACATGAAGCCTATTTTGACCAGCCTTGCAACGGCGCGAGTCTCCAATACGGTGAGCCGCATCGTGGTAGCTGCAGTGAATGAAGCTCTTGCCGAAGGGAAACTGGAATATACGTCTCTCATCACTTTTGAGAAAGACAAAGACGGCCATATCACGGCGCTGAAAAGCGATATGGCGGCCTTTAACCGGCTGCAGTCCCAGATTGCAGACAGCATTTTGCTACGGCTCGGTCAGGTCTCCGACGAGGACTTGGCAATCCCCATCGGAACCCTAACCGGTTCGCCGTTATTGGCCGGCCGCGGACCCTCCGTTCGAGTGAAGATGCAGTCGGTGGGCTCGGCCAGTGCCAGATTCCGCAATACGTTTTCTGCGGCAGGGATCAATCAGACGCGCCACCAGATTCTCCTGGCTGTGGATGTAGATGTGAGCATCCTCCTGCCGATGTTCCGAACCTCCACTCGCGTCAGTAATGAAATTTCTGTGGGGGAGACGGTGATCGTAGGCAGTGTACCGGAGACGTTCACCAGTTTTGATACGACGCCGGAAGAACAAGAAGAGTACGCCCAAGACTATGTACTAAATTAATAGATAAGGTGAAACAATGGATTATCGTGAAAAAATGAAGGAGCTGCGGGATACACTCAATGCCCACGGTTATCGTTACTATGTGCTGGACGATCCCCAGATCTCTGACTATGAATATGACCATCTGCTGCGGCAGCTGGAAGATTTGGAGAAAGAGCATCCCGAGGAAATCACACCAGATTCTCCTACGCAGCGAGTAGGCGGACAGACGCTTAGTGAATTTCAGCAGGTATCCCATCCGGTGCCGCTGGAAAGCCTGCAGGATGTATTTAATGGAGACGAGGTACGGGAATTCTTAGAGCGTATGGACGAGGTCGTACCTCACGCCGAGTACAGCGTGGAACCCAAGGTAGACGGCTTATCGGTGGCATTGGAGTACCGTGACGGCGTCTTTTATCAGGGTGCAACCCGCGGCGACGGTCATGTGGGCGAGGATGTGACGGAAAACCTGCGCACCATCCGTTCCATCCCCATGACGCTGCCGGAGAAGCTGCCAAGGCTCATTGTCCGCGGAGAGGTCTACATGGCCCGTAGTGTTTTTGAGGAGCTGAACGCCCAGCGTGAGATCAACGGTCAGCCCTTGATGGCCAATCCTCGTAACGCGGCGGCGGGTTCTCTTCGTCAGCTGGATCCCAAGGTGGCGGCCAGCCGTCGGCTGGATATTGCAATTTTCAATTTGCAGTTGGCCGAAGGCAGAGAATTTGCCACCCATACGGAAACCATGGAGTATCTGGCCTCCCAACATTTTAAGGTGATCCCCAATCGGCGCCTCAGCGATCCGGAGGAAATGCTGCAGGAGATCGAGCGGCTCAACGATGTGCGCATGGAGTTCCCCTTCGACATGGACGGCGCCGTTATTAAGATGAATAGCCTCAGTGACCGTAAGGTGCTGGGCAGCACAGCCAAGTGTCCCAAGTGGGCTATCGCCTACAAGTATCCGCCGGAGAAGAAGCCGTCGCAGGTGGTCGATATTGTGGTGCAGGTGGGCCGTACCGGTGTGCTGACGCCGAAGGCGGTTTTGAACCCCGTGCGTCTGGCGGGTACCACGGTCACTAATGCAACGCTGCACAATCAGGACTATATTACCGAAAAGGATATTCGTATCGGAGATACGGTCATCGTGCAAAAAGCGGGAGAGATCATTCCCGAGATCGTGGAAGTGGTCAAGGAAAAGCGCCCCGAAAACGCACAGCCCTACTTTCTGCCGGAAACTTGCCCTGTGTGCGGCGCTCCGGTATCCCGTGACCCGGACGGTGCGGCAATTCGCTGTACCGGTGCAGAGTGCCCGGCGCAGCTTTTGCGAAATCTCACTCATTTTGCCAGTCGTAACGCCATGGATATTGACGGCCTTGGCCCTGCAGTAATGAATCAGCTGATTGAGAGCGGCCTTGTTCGCACGGCAGCCGACCTCTACAGTCTGCAGGCTGAGGAAATCGCCAAGCTGGAGCGCATGGGCAAGAAGTCGGCGGATAACGCTGTGAAGGCCATTGCCAAGTCCAAGGAGAATGATCTTTGGAGACTCCTCTTTGCTCTAGGCATTCGGCAGGTGGGTGAGAAGGCGGCTAAGGTATTGGCCAGCCACTTCGGCAGCTTTGAGGCGCTGCGTAATGCTACTGAGGAGGAACTTACTGCCATTGACGATATTGGCGGCATTACGGCATCTTACATCCGCCGCTGGATGGAAAGCCCCCAATCCAAGGACTTAATAGCCCGGCTGCAGGCGGCTGGCGTCAATATGAACTGTAAAGAAGAAAAGGTTGACAATCGTTTTGCTGGAATGACTTTTGTCCTCACAGGTGCCCTTGAGAAGTTCACAAGGGAAGAAGCAGGGGAGATGGTAGAAAAGAGAGGCGGCAAGGCGGCTTCTTCCGTTTCCAAGAAGACCACCTATGTTGTGGCAGGTCCCGGTGCCGGTTCCAAGCTGCGTAAGGCGCAGGAGCTGGGGATCCCCGTACTGACGGAAGAAGAGTTTCTCGAAATGCTGTAAGGCGGCCATGTGCTGGACGGCGCGGAAATCACGGCAACAGGACACCTCCACGATATGTTGGAGCGGGAATGGGGGCTGCCCGCGTGGTATGGGCGTAATCTGGATGCGCTCCACGACGGCCTGACTATTTTGAAGGAGGTAGAGCTGGTGCTTCGCGAAGGCTATCTGCATCGTGCCCGCCGGGTGATAGAGGATGCCGCCGAAGAAAATCCCTGCATCAAAATCTTTGTGGAATGAGCCAAAGAGCAGCGTATCCCGTTGGGAAACGCTGCTCTTTTTCACGATATGGCTGAAAAGAAAGAAATGTTATCTTGACAAGAAAAAGCGGGTATATTATACTAAGAACGATATAAAATGCGATGATGGGAAGCAGTAAGCGGTTTGCAGATGCCAAGAGAGGGAGCGGATGGTGTAAGCTCTCGTGATGTGCCGTTGAAGTCGTCCCGGAGCTTCCCGCTGAACGATAGTAGGCGGCGACGGTAGTCCACCGTTAGCAGGACACGATATATGTATGTATCGGCAAAGTGCGGGATTTTCCCGAATACAGGTGGTACCACGGACACAAGTTCGCCCTGTTTTGCTTTCAGCAAAGCGGAGCGGGCTTTTTATTTTTGTCAAAGACTCGAAAAGGAGAATCGATATGCGTAAAGAATTGCCCAAAGTGTATGATCCGCGGGACGTTGAACCCCGGATCTACGACATGTGGATGAAGGGCGGCTGCTTTAAGGCCGAGCCCGATCCGGAGAAGAAACCCTTCTCCATTGTTATGCCGCCTCCCAACGTGACCGGTCAGCTGCACATGGGTCACGCACTGGATGCCACGCTGCAGGATATTCTGATCCGCTTTAAGCGTATGCAGGGCTATGAGGCACTGTGGCTGCCCGGCACCGACCATGCAGGTATTGCCACTCAAATCAAGGTGGAGGAGACCCTGCGCAACGAGGAGGGCTTGACCCGCCACGACCTGGGCCGTGAAAAGTTTTTGGAGCGCGTCTGGGATTGGAAGGAAAAGTACGGTAACCGTATCGTAGAGCAGCAAAAGAAGATGGGCGCTTCCTGCGATTGGGATCGTGCCCGCTTCACCATGGACGATGGCTGCTCCAAGGCTGTCCGCGAGACCTTCTGTGAGCTCTACGATAAGGGCCTTATCTATAAGGGCAGCCGCATCATCAACTGGTGCCCCCACTGCCTGACTGCGCTTTCCGATGCTGAGGTGGAGTACACCGATAAGCCCGGTAACCTCTGGTATATCCGCTACCCCTTGGCTGATGGCAGCGGCGATATTGTGGTGGCTACCACCCGTCCCGAGACCATGATGGGCGATACCGGTGTGGCCGTGAACCCCGAGGATGAAAAGTTCAAGCATCTGATCGGCAAGACCTGCATCCTGCCCATTATGAACCGCGAGATTCCCATTGTGGGCGATGAGTACTGCGAGATCGGCTTTGGTACCGGCGCGGTAAAGATGACCCCTGCCCACGACCCCAACGACTTTGAGGTGGGCCTGCGCCATAATTTGGAGGTCATCCGCGTCATCGCTGACGATGGTACAATCAATGAAAACGGCGGCAAGTATCAGGGCATGGATCGCTACGAGTGCCGTAAGGCCATTGTGGCCGACTTGGAGGCCGAGGGCTATCTGGTCAAGACCGAGCCCTATTCCCACAACGTGGGTACCTGCTATCGCTGCCACAATGATGTGGAGCCCCTGATCTCTGCCCAGTGGTTCGTGAAGATGAAGCCCCTGGCTGAGGAAGCAATTCGCGTGGTACAGGATGGCAGCGTTAAGTTTGTGCCGGAGCGTTTCACCAAGACCTACACCAACTGGATGGAGAATGTCCATGACTGGTGCATCTCCCGTCAGCTGTGGTGGGGTCACCAGATCCCTGCATGGTACTGCGATGAGTGCGGTCACATCAATGTGAGCCGCGAGGATCCCACCTGCTGCGAGAAGTGCGGCTGCACCAAGCTGACCCGCGAAGAGGATGTGCTGGACACCTGGTTCTCCTCTGCTCTGTGGCCCTTCTCCACCTTGGGCTGGCCCAATAAGGACGCCGAGGAACTGAAGTACTGGTATCCCACCTCTGTGCTGGTCACCGGTTATGATATTATCTTCTTCTGGGTTGCTCGCATGATCTTCTCCGGTATGGAGCAGATGAAGAAGGAACCCTTTAAGACCGTCTTTATCCATGGTCTGGTTCGTGACGATAAGGGCCGCAAGATGTCCAAGTCTCTGGGTAACGGCATTGATCCTCTGGAGATGGCCGATCAGTACGGCGCCGATGCTCTGCGCTTCAACCTTATCACCGGCAACAGCCCCGGAAATGATATGCGTTTCTTCGTGGAGAAGTGCGAGGCTATGCGTAACTTTGCCAACAAGATCTGGAATGCTTCCCGCTTTGTGATGATGAATCTGACCATCGACAAGGTAGAGCTTCCGGAGAAGCTGGAGCTGGAGGACAAGTGGGTGCTCTCCAAGCTGAATAATCTCATCCGTGAGGTCACCGATAATCTGGAGGCCTATGAGCTGGGTGTTGCCTCTGCTAAGATCTATGACTTCATCTGGGATACCTACTGCGACTGGTATATTGAGCTGACGAAGACCCGTTTGAACGGCGAAGATCAGGAGGCCAATCTGGCAGCCCAGAACGTGCTGTGCTATGTGCTGCTGCGAATTTTGGAACTGCTGCATCCCTTTATGCCCTTCATCACGGAGGAAATTTGGCAGGCTCTGCCTCACGAGGGTGAGTACCTGATCCGTGCCAAGTGGCCGGAGTACCACGAGGAGATGAACTTCAAGGCTGATGAGGAGGCCATGGAGGCAGTGAAGGAAGCTATTTCCGCCGTCCGTGCACGCCGTGCTGAGATGAATGTTCCTCCCTCCAAGAAGGCTCGCATGATCATTGTTACCGCCAACACGGAGAACTATGAGATGGGCAAGCACTTCATCACCCGTATGGCCTACGGCAGCGAAGTGACTGTCACCGACACAGCACCTGCCGACCTCAACGGTATGGTCACTGTAGTCACCCACAATGCCAATGTCTATATGCCTATGGCGGAGTTGGTGGACTTTGAGAAAGAGCTGGAGCGCATCGCTAAGGAGCGCGCCAAGGCACAGGAGAATCTGGAGCGCATCGAGAAGAAGCTGAGCAATGAAAATTTCGTCTCCCGTGCACCGGAGAATGTGGTCAATGCTGAGCGTGAAAAGGCAGAGAAGTGCCGTGCACTGATTGCCAAGCTGGATGAGTCCGCAGCTGCCATGCAGGCCTAAATTTACGAGATTAGGCGGCTTTCGACAGAAAAAAGCAGAGATTTTTTATATAATCACCGTAGATCAATGATCTGCGGTGATTATTTTTTACAAAGGAGCAGGACGATGAAGCTACAAACAAAGAGGGAGGAGCGCTCGCTGGAGATATTGCTGATAGGCGAGCTGGACCATCATGGTGCCAAAGGCTTGATGCAGCGACTGGATCAGGAGATTGAGGCCGATTTACCGTTGCAGCTGACGCTGGATTTTGGAGGTGTCAGCTTTATGGATAGTTCGGGAATTGCAGTGGTAATGCGCTGTCGCCAGAGGATGCGAGAGCTGGGTGGCAGCGTGAAGCTGCGCAGAGCGGCGCAGCAGCCACGAAAAGTATTAGAGGCCGCCGGTATACAACGAATGGTCGAAATGGAATGAGGGAGGAAAATAATGAAAGCGGAAAATTATGTGGTCATAGAATTTCTTAGTCGCAGCAGCAATGAGAGCTTTGCTCGTATGGCGGCGGCCGGTTTTGCCGCACAGCTTGACCCTACGTTGGACGAACTGGGAGACATCAAAACTGCGGTCAGTGAGGCGGTGACCAACGCCATCGTCCATGCCTATCCCGACCAGCTGGGAAAAATCGTTATGAAAATGAAAATATTGGAAGACCATGTTCTGGAAATCTCCATCCGGGACTGGGGCTGCGGTATTCCCGATGTAGACAGAGCCAGAGAGCCGCTTTTTACGACCGGTGGTGAGGAGCGCAGCGGTATGGGCTTTACAATTATGGAAAGTTTTACGGATCGGCTGCGTGTTAAATCTGTCGTAGGAAAGGGAACGACCGTTTCCATGAGAAAGCGGATCTCACAGCGCGTGACAGGGCTGAGATGAGCACGGGAGAAATGTTTGCCCTGCTGGATCGGGCGCAGAACGGCGATGATGACGCCTGTCAGCAGGTGCTATGTGAGAACAAGGGACTCATTTGGGCCATCGTGCGCCGCTACTACGGCTGCGGTGTGGAGGCAGAGGATTTATTTCAGCTTGGCTGTATTGGATTTATAAAGGCTGTAAAGGGATTTGACATTACATATGGAACGCAGTTTTCTACCTATGCAGTTCCCAAAATTGCCGGAGAAATACGACGTTTTCTCCGGGATGACGGTGCCATAAAAGTGGGACGTACCATCCGAGAAAAGGGGCAAACTCTGTGGAGCGCGAAGGAACGATTGCGCCAGCAGTTGGGTCGCGAAGCCAAGTTGTCAGAATTATCTGCAGAGACCGGTATGAGCGTGGAGGAGATTGCCAGTGTGGAGTTAGCTACCGGTGCGCCGGAATCTCTGCAACAGGAGACTGCCGAAGGGTTGACGCTGGAGTCCACCTTGGGAACGGCAGGGCCGGAGGATAATTTGGTAGAAAAAATCGCACTTCGAGAGGCGATTGACCGCCTATCGGAGCGCGAAAGAATGACGATTATTTTAAGATATTTTAAGGGGCTTACGCAGGAGCAGTCATCGCGTATCCTGCACGTATCACAGGTGCAGGTCTCCCGATTGGAGCGACGAGCTATCTCACACTTAAAGGAAATACTGATAGAGTAAAGTGGATTGACATTACATCTTATCTGTGGAACTGGATGACAATCTGTGCAAAGGAGAAGGAAGAAGCGATGAATCTTCATCGCTTTCTGGCATAAATTCTGTCATAGTATTGCGATAGCGATTAGGGAGAAAACTATTTTGACAACGGGGGTTGTGACGTTCCTTGATTTCGACTGTCTCGAAAAAACGCTTCCAGAGTTTTCGGTAGTAAAGTTCCTCTTCATCGGGAGGATGTAACTCCAAACTGTCTACGGTAACGATTCGAGAACGCCCCCCAGAATAGAGGAGCAGATCATGATGTGCACGGTCGTAGAGGAAAAAGGACTCGTTGGCATAGCGGTCACAAAAATGCTTGCGGAGTAGAGGAAGTACCCGGTTTTTGGGCTGAATTTCTCCGCCCAAGATACCACTGTAGTCCGAAAAACGGACAAACCCCCGCAGCTTCTCCAACTCGCCATTGAGATGCCGGATGGCTTTCATTACCGGATAGTAAACCTCATCGGCCGGATTTTTAAGAAAGCTACAACCCTCTTGGTAGAGCTTTTGTATTAAGGCATAGAGGTGCTGCTCCTTATCCTGCATACAGGTGAGAAAACCGCGGCGTACAATTTGAACGGCTGTGGGAGACAGCTTAAAAAGGCTGCGGTAAACTCGTTGAGCGTGGGCGGAAATCGTCTCCACAGTGCGAACCGAATAGAGGGCGAGAACAAAACATTCCTCATCGCTTTGAAAGGCGATGGGGAATTCTTTATGTACATAGCTCTCAAATACGCAGCAGAGAAAACCGTCAAAGGTACCATCATATTGAAAAATAACATCTGTCCAAGCCATGGCCTCACCCCACACAATCAAATAGTGACAACTGCTGCAGCTCCTGAGCCGGAAGTCGCTTCTGCTCTATATCCTCCAGCTGGCGCTGCAATGTATCTGCAGAAAATCGCAGACCTCGGGGCATCTGTCCGTAGCAGGTCAAAAAGTACTGGGCGCGTTTCACCACGACTCCAAGCTTCTTTAGATCTTCAAAGCGCAGATGGCTTGTGCGCCGTGCAGAGAGGATCCTTTTGGCGCTGATAGGCCCAATGCCGGGGACCCGCAACAGCATTTCGTAGTCGGCACGCATTACCTCAACGGGGAACTGTTCCAAATGGCCGATTGCCCAATTACACTTAGGATCCAAGAGGGGATTGAAATCCGGTTGTTCCTCACTGAGCAATTCCTCGGCCCGGAAACCATAAAAGCGCAGCAGCCAATCCGCTTGATACAGCCGATGTTCGCGCAGCAGCGGCGGCGCGGTATCGAGAGCTGGGAGGAGGCTGTGCTCCACTACCGGCACATAGGCGGAATAGAACACCCGTTTCAGATGGTAGCGATCATAGAGGGATTGGGTCAAATGCAGGATATGTCGATCTGTGTCCTTAGTAGCGCCCACAATTAACTGCGTGCTCTGTCCGGCCGGCGCAAAAACGGGGGTGTGGCGATACTTGACCAGTTCCTCTTTGTTCTGGGCGCTCTGATCCCGAATAAACCCCATCGGCCGCAGAATGGCCTGCTTCGTTTTATCCGGCGCCAATGTTTGCAATCCCTCTTGTGAGGGAAGCTCAATGTTTACACTGAGACGATCTGCCAATAGCCCCAGCTGCTGCACCAGCTCTGGTGACGTACCGGGAATGGCCTTGGCATGGATATACCCATTAAAGCGATACTCCTCACGCAAAATCCGAAGAGCGCAAATCATCTGTTCGGTGGTGTAGTCCGGGTTGCCCAATACGCCGGAGGAGAGAAAGAGCCCCTCAATATAGTTGCGTCGATAAAAGCCGATGGTGAGATCTGCCAGCTCCCGTGGCGTAAAGGTGGCACGGCGCGTATCATTAGAGCGGCGATTGACACAGTATTTGCAGTCATAGGCGCAACAATTGCTCAATAAGACCTTTAATAGTGTGATACACCGTCCGTCACCGGAAAAGCTGTGACAGCAGCCGGCGATGGACGAGGTGGTATTTCCGATTTTTCCGGGCTGAAAACCACGGTGTACGCCGCTGGATGTACAGGCGGCATCATACTTAGCTGCGTCCGTTAGGATCGTCAGTTTTTCTAAAAGGTCCATGTATTCTTTTCTTAGACAGCCCGGCACCGGGAGTGAGGACGATCCAGCAGATCGAACAGATGTACCAGACTGGATGCCACGGAAGCAGCGCCCAGCAAAGTCATAATCATTCCAAATGTCGTCATAGTTTTACCTCCTATGGAACTTTTGTTCTATAGGCATTATAAATCGAACAACTGTTCTTGTCAATAGGAATCGAACAAATTTTCTACAACATAGGATGGAGTGTTGACCGCAAGAGAATTCTGTATTAAAATATGGAAGAACAATCAAAGAGAAGAGGACGCTATGAACGAACTTGAGAAAAGATTTATCCGGGCACGACGCCAGGCAATCCAACTGGACTATGCCCAATTGAACGATAAGCAGCGCGAAGGCGTTATGACCACCGAGGGGCCTCTGCTGCTGCTGGCTGGTGCTGGCAGCGGGAAAACCACGGTCCTCATTAACCGTGTGGCAAATCTGCTGCGCTATGGTCGAGGCAGTGACACAGAGGAAATTCCTATTCCCATATCCAACGACGAGGTGGAGTTCCTAGAGCAGTACATCCAGAACCCCGATCCGGAGCAAAAGCCACTTATGCAGTATCTGTGTGCAGTAGATCCGGCTCGACCTTGGGAAGTGCTGGCCATCACCTTCACCAACAAGGCAGCAGGCGAGCTGAAAGAGCGTCTGGAACGGATGTTGGGGGAGGAGGCCCGGGATGTATGGGCAGCTACCTTCCACTCCGCCTGTGTGCGAATCCTGCGCAGGGATATTGATAAGATCGGCTTTGACCGCAGCTTTACCATCTATGATACAGATGACAGCAAGCGTGTCATCAAGGACATCCTCAAGGAGCTGAATCTGGAGGAGAAGAGTTTCCCGGTGCGGGAGATACAGTCCACCATCTCAAACGCCAAGAACAATATGCTGATGCCGGAAGAGTTTGCCAAGCAGGCCGAGAGCCGGAACGATTGGCGCAAGACCCGCATTGGAAAGGTGTACAGCATGTATAACCGCCGGTTGCGAGATGCCAACGCCCTGGACTTTGATGATATCATCCTCCACACAGTGGAACTGCTGCAGACCAGCAGCGAAACGCTGGACTATTACCGGCGCAAGTTCCGATACATTCTGATTGACGAGTATCAGGATACCAACCAGATGCAGTATATGCTGGCCACTCTACTGGCAGGCGGACATAAGAATATCTGTGTGGTCGGCGATGATGACCAGAGCATTTATCGTTTCCGCGGTGCCGACATTACCAATATTCTCAGCTTTGAGAAGCAGTACCGCAGCGCCCGTGTTATTCGTTTGGAGCAGAATTACCGCAGCACCCAGAATATTCTGGACGCTGCCAACGCAGTGATCCGCAACAATACGGAGCGTAAGGGCAAGACCCTTTGGACCCAGAACGGTGCCGGCGATAAAATCACCATCAAAACCGCTTTTAACGAGGGCGACGAGGCTAACTTTGTGGTAGGTCAGATCATGATGAACTACAATCGGGGTGCCAATTGGAAGGATCACGCCATCCTCTACCGTACTAATGCCCAGTCCAACGCACTGGAATATGCTTTTAAGCGCAACGGTGTTCCCTATAAGGTCATCGGCGGTATGAAGTTCTTTGACCGCGCCGAAGTCAAGGATATGCTGGCTTATTTGTGCGTGATCAATAACCCCACAGATGACCTGCGTATCCGTCGAATCATCAATGTACCGGCGCGGAAAATCGGAACGGCAACCATGGACAAGGCGCAGATCCTTGCCACGGCCTACAATGTACCGCTTTATGAAATTTTGCGTAATGCAAGTGAGTATTCTGAACTGAAATCAGCAGCTAGCAAGCTAATTTCCTTTACAGAGATGATCGAGGAAATGCGGCGTCATACCGGTGATATGGGGCTGGTGGAGTTCTATGAATACGTCTGCGAGCGTACCGGCTATGTGCGTATGCTGCAGGAGAAGAACGATATGGAGAGCCGTGGTCGGTTGGAGAACGTGCAGGAATTGACGTCCAGTATCCTGGCGTTTCTGGAGAACGATCCTGAGAATCCCTCCCTGTCTGGATTCTTGGACGAAGTGGCGCTTTACACCGACCTAGACAGCCAAAGCGACACGGATAACTGCGTGACGATGATGACCATGCACAGTGCTAAGGGGCTGGAGTTCCCGCAGGTATTTGTGGTGGGTATGGAGGATGGGCTTTTCCCCGGAAATCGTGCTATGGGCGATCCGGAAGAGATGGAAGAGGAGAGGCGGCTATGCTATGTGGCGATGACCCGCGCACGGCAGAAGCTGACTATGACCCATGCCCGACAGAGAACTCTTTATGGACGCACGACCCCGGCGATGGAGTCCCGTTTCCTCAAGGAGATTCCGGAGGAGAATATGGAGTGGCTCAGCAGGCCGGAGCCTCGGACGACATCGCGCTGGGACGATACATGGGGCGACGAAGGACACGGCTCTTATGCCTCTGATTTTACCCCTCGTACGGCCATTCCGCACAAGCCTATGGCGGCGGCAGGCGGCGTAAGAAAGGGCAGCGTGAGCAGCGCGCCGCTATTGCAGCTGCAGCCGGGGGAGAGTGTTCGACATGATGCCTTCGGACGGGGTATGGTACTTAGCGTGCGGCCTATGGGCGGCGATGCACTTATTGAAGTGGCGTTTGATCAGGTGGGCACGAAAAAGCTGATGTTGAAGGCAGCCGGAGCTCACTTGAAGAAAGAATAAAATACAGGAGATCTATTATGGACAATCAGCAGATTATGAACCTCGTTATTTCCGTTTCGATTCTCGCCGTTTTAGCTATCTTTACCTCTGGCTTTGCTCGTTCGGCCACCGCTCGGCGGCGAAATCAGCGTTCCCCCAGACTCGGTGCGGAGGTGGTCGTTGCCTCCAAGCAGAAGCAAGAGCACCATCTTCCTCACAGTGCGGTCGAATACTCCGTTGTTTTCCGTCTGAAATCAGATGATCCAATCGAATTTTCCGTTCCGGAGGACGTGTACAATCAGCTCAATGAAGGGGATAGCGTAAAAATCATTTTCAAAGGCAGGGAGTTCCTCAGCTTCCAGCGTTTGCCTGCACAGGAAAGCGAACCTCAGAGCGAGGCTGAATAAAGAAAAAAAGAAGGACATCCTAGGATGTCCTTCTTTTTTCTTTTAACTTGGCCTGTTTTTGACAATAAAATAAACGGTATCAAGCATGAGCTTTGATACCGTTTATTCTAATTCCAACCATGATCAGATTGCTCTGGTAACTTTGCCGGAACGCAGGCACCGGGTACAAACATACACATGGCGAGGCGTGCCATTGATCAATGCCTTCACACGCTTGACATTGGGCTTCCAGGGACGATTGGAACGTCTGTGGGAATGGGAAACCTTGATACCAAAGTTTACGCCCTTGTCGCAGAATTCGCACTTAGCCATCCGTTGCACCTCCTTGCTGTGACTAACATTATGCTCACAGTACATTCGCAAGCACTGAATATCTTAGCAGATAATGACATAAATTGCAAGTGCTATTTTTAAAAATGTTGAAATTTTTTGTAGGGGGCGGAAAGTATTGCGAAAAGTTGGTACATAAGATATAATAAAGAGACAACTTCCGGTGAGCATTTTTTATAAAAACATCTGCTCCGATCCCTGCCTACAGGAGGATACTGAGAATGGAAAAGGTAAAGCGCACCCCTGCGAAACTGAGCCGGCTGGTAGAGAACTTCCATCTGGAAATTTTGCATAAGGGTTCTGACTATGAGACAAGGGAAATTACGATTTCCGATGTAAACCGCCCCGCCTTACAGCTGGTGGGGTTCTATGACTACTTTGAGCCTCGCCGCCTGCAAATTCTCGGCAAGGCGGAGATGACTTTCCTGCGCGCTATGGACATTGCACAGCGCCGCAATGTGTTTGAAAATTTCCTGCGCTGTGAGATCCCTGCGCTGATCATCGCCCGAAATATGGATGTCTTTCCGGAACTTCTGGAACTTGCCAAAAAGCACGGACGTACACTGCTTCGCACAGACCTCCAGACCGTGGAACTGACCAGCCACATCATTGACTACCTCAACCGTGCACTGGCTCCCCAGATCGTGCGCCACGGCGTTTTGATGAACATTTACGGTCAGGGCGTTCTCTTGCTGGGTGACAGCGGTATTGGCAAAAGCGAGACAGCTATTGAGCTTTTGAAGCGTGGTCATCGGTTGGTGGCAGATGATGCTGTAGAGATCCGGCAGGTCTCCAACTCTCTGTATGGCACAGCCCCGGAAATCATCCGGCACTATATCGAAATCCGTGGTGTTGGTATCATCGACGTGCAGAAGCTCTTCGGTATGGGAGCAGTACAGTTTGAGACGGAGATCGACATGGTGGTGCAGCTGGAACAGTGGATCGAGGGTAAGTTCTATGATCGACTGGGTCTTGGAGAAGATACCTACACCATGCTGGGCATTTCTGTTCCTTACTTGACCATCCCTGTGCGCCCCGGTCGGAACTTGGCCGGTATCGTAGAGATCGCAACCATGAAAAACCGCCAGATGGCCTACGGCGACAACTCCGCCGGGGACTTTGTGACGCAGTTCGACCGGAAGGTAGACGAAATGACACGGCAGGCGAAGGAGAACCGATGACATATATTGGCGTTGATATTGGCGGCACTAACCTAAAAGCCGGTTTGGTGACTGAGGAAGGTCGCATTTTAGCTACAAAAAAGATGAAGATCGCCCAGATCGACAATCAAGAAGCACTGGCATGGGCCATGGTTTCCATGATTCAGGATTTGGCTGACGCTACCGACATTCCGCTGAATCAGATTGCCTCGGTGGGCGTAGGTGTTCCCGGTGCCGTAGAGATCCGTTCCGGTACGATTCTTTACACCTGCAATCTTCCGTTGCGAAATGTACCGTTGCGCCGCTTGGTTCACCGCTATCTTCATCTGCCCATGTATATTGAGAACGACGCGAACTGTGCCGCTGTGGCCGAATATTATGCCGGTGCAGGACGGGACAGCAAGCGCTTTGTGACCGTTACGCTGGGTACGGGTATCGGCGGCGGTATCATCCACAACGGCAAAATCTTTCACGGTTCCAACGGCATGGCCGGTGAAGTCGGCCATATGTGCATCGTAGCCGATGGTGAGCTCTGTCCCTGCGGGCGGCGTGGCTGCTGGGAACAATATGCCTCTGCCAGCGCCCTCAAGCGCTTAACAAAGCAGGCGATGGAACGCAACCCGCACAGTATCCTTGCTCAAGTAGTTGCCGAGAACGGCGGCTCGATCAGCGGGCGGTCGGCATTCATCGCAGCCCGGCAGGGAGACCCGGTGGGACAGCGAGTGTGCGATATGTACATCCGGTATCTCTCTATCGGTATTGCCAATCTTGTAAATATTTTTCAGCCTGATACGCTGGCAATCGGCGGTGGTGTCAGCCACGAATCCGATGCCCAGCTTCTTATTCCCGTGCAGCAGCAGGTAGCTCGCGAGAGCATCCCCTGCAACCGGGACAAAATGACCCGCATTGTTAAGGCCCAGCTGGGGAATGATGCAGGTATTATCGGTGCAGCTCTGCTCGGAAAGGGAAAGCGCTGAGACATGATTTTTGGAGGAACGAATATGCTCTGGTATGAGATTTTAGATCAGAAAATAGCGGAATACCTGCCGGATCTGCAGGTGGAACGGGATGTATCCATGAAGCGGCACACCTCTTTTCGCGTGGGTGGAGCTGCCCGTCGGATGGCATTTCCGAAAAACCGGGAGCAGCTGGTAATTTTAATGGGCCTTGCACAGGAGTGCGGGGTATGTCCGTTCATTTTGGGGAAGGGCACCAATCTGCTGGTAGCCGATGCAGGACTTGATACACTGGTGATCAAAACTACCGAGCACATGTCTGAGGTGCACTTGACGGATGATGGGATGCTGGAAGCAGATGCCGGCATTTCGCTTACGCGCCTTGCCGTCTTTGCCCAACAGGCAGGACTCACCGGTTTGGAGTTTGCCCACGGCATCCCCGGCAGCCTTGGCGGCGGCATCTGCATGAATGCCGGAGCCTACGGCGGCGAGATGAGCCAGGTAGTAACGGAGGTCACAGCGCTGTTTCCCGACGGTATCCGTCATTTGAGCGGTGAAGAACTGCAGCTTTCCTACCGCCGCAGTGTCTTTACGGATCACCCGGAGGCCGTAGTTCTGGGCGCGAAGCTTCGCCTTTCCAAGGGCGATGCGCAGGAGATCCGTGCCAAAATGGATGATTTAATTGCGCGGCGTAAGCAGAGTCAGCCTCTGGAGTACCCCAGCGCCGGCAGTACGTTTAAGCGCCCGGTAGGGAACTACGCCGGAACACTCATCGAAAAATCGGGGCTCAAGGGCCTAACCGTGGGTGGTGCGCAGGTCTCTGAAAAGCATGCAGGCTTTATCATCAACACGGGTGATGCTACCTGTGAGGATGTAAAGCGGCTGATTGTACAGGTGCAAAAGCGCGTACTGGAACAGTGGGGGATTCTGCTGGAACCCGAAGTGAAGATCATTCCCTAAGGAGGTATTCATGGAAATTCTGATTATATCCGGCCTCTCCGGCGGCGGCAAGAGCCGGGCTGCCTCTTATCTGGAGGATATCGGGTACTATATCGTTGACAATCTACCGGCGGAGATGATGTCAAAATTTGCCGCCTTCTGCGCCGCATCCTGCGGACGTTACGACCGCGTGGCACTGGTGTACGACGTGCGCGCCGGTGAACCTTTTAACCTGCTGATTGAAACAGTGGAGAAGATCAAGGAAAGCGGTGTCAAATGCCGGCTGCTCTTTTTGGAGGCGGAGACCCGCACTATCATCAACCGCTATAAGGAGACCCGCCGCGTGCACCCGCTGGCGGGGAAAAAGCTGAACGTGGAACAGGCGATACAGCTGGAACGCGAGATGATGCAGCCGGTGCGGGATCATGCAGATTTTGTATTGGACACGACTGGTTTCTCTACAGCAAAGCTGCGTGGGGAGATTCTCAGTTTGTTCGGTGATCAGAACAGCTGTAATGGTCTCAATGTCAATGTCCAGTCCTTCGGCTTTAAGCACGGCATCCCGCTGGAGGCTGATCTGGTGTTCGATGTACGCTTTATGCCCAACCCCTACTATGTAGAGAGTTTAAAACACAAGACAGGCCTGGATAGCGCAGTACAGGAATTCGTTTTCAGTTTTCAGCAGACAAACGAATTTTTAAAACAGCTGGAGAATATGCTCAGTTTTCTTCTCCCGCTCTATGCTGAAGAGGGAAAGAGCGTTTTGGTGCTGGCTATTGGTTGTACCGGAGGTCATCACCGCTCCGTAGCTATCGCCCATGAAATTGCCAGTTACATCGCCAAGGAAGGCTATCAAGTTACGGAAAATCATCGGGATATTTCCCGCTAAAGGAGCGATTCTATGAGCTCCAGTATCTATCGAATCCCGCCGGAGCACGGCCCGCGTGTCGTGGCTATCGGCGGAGGAACAGGACTATCAACGCTTTTGCGCGGTTTAAAGCTATATACAAAGCATATTACAGCCATTGTCACGGTTGCCGATGACGGTGGTGGCTCCGGTGTACTGCGCCAGGATCTGGGTATGCCGCCTCCTGGCGATATTCGCCACTGTATGGAGGCGCTGGCCAACGCAGAGCCTTTGATGGTGCAGCTGCTGCAGTACCGGTTTCAAGACGGCGCGCTGGCAGGGCAGAGCTTTGGCAATCTACTTCTGGCGGCGCTCCACGGCATTTTGCCTACCTTTGATCAAGCCGTGGACGGCATGAGTCAGGTGCTGGCGATTACGGGCAAGGTTCTGCCGGTAACCACCGCAGATGTACAGCTGGAAGCAGAATTTGAAAACGGCGTCACTGTGGTAGGCGAGTCCAGTATTGCCCAGTGCAAAAAGGAACAGGACTGCCGTATACGCAGAGTGCGGCTGCTTCCGGAGCACCCACAAGCCCTGGAAACTGCGCTGCAGGCCATTGCACAGGCAGAGATGATCGTTTTTTCTCCAGGCAGTCTCTATACCAGTATTATCCCGAATCTGCTGGTAGATGGAATCACAGAGGCCATCCGTCGCAGCAAGGCCATGAAAATCTACGCCTGCAATATTATGACCCAGCCGGGAGAGACGGAGGGGTATACCGTTTCTGATCATATCCGTGCGCTATTTAACCACGCCTATGAGGGGCTTTTCGACTTGTGCCTCGTCAATGACGGTACGATCCCGTCTGCCATCATCCAGCGCTATCGGCAGGAGGGCTGTGACGCCATTCTCTGTGATAAAGAGACCTGCAAGTCGATGGGCGTTGAAATCCTTACAGCGCCGGTAGCCACTGTAGAGAACGGCAGAGTGCGTCACAATCCCGGACAATTGGCCAGGGAACTGGTCGATTTGTATGCTCACCGCGGCATCCGCATTGCAGGACACGGCCAGCAAGGTGCGCAGTACCGAATGGAATGAAGAAAGAAGAGGAAAGAGGTATGCAATCCTTTGCCTATAAGGTAAAAAAAGAATTGTGCCGCGTGGGCCTACCACGCCATTGTTGCTGCAGAGCCGAGGCATACGGTGTGTTGCTGTACTGCAATACCTTCAATTCACAGGAAATTCGAATCATTACGGAAAACCCCGATTTTTCTGCCCGGCTGCCCCGCCTTTTTAAGAAGGCATTTGATTTACGCTTTGACTTTCTGCCGGAGCAGGAAAGTGGTCGAGGCAAGATGGTCTTCCGTATTGTAGACCCACAAAAGTTAGAGCGCATTATCAGCCAGCTGGGCTATGATATGCATCAAAATACCGTGCTGCATGTAAACTTTGGTATTCTGGAGGAAGAGTGCTGCCGCAACGCACTGCTGCGCGGAGCGTTCCTCTCCGGCGGGAGTGTCACGGATCCCGAAAAACGCTATCATCTGGAACTGTCCAGCTCACATACGCAAGCCAGCCGCGAGATGTCGGCACTTTTAACGGAGATGGGCTTTTCTCCCCGTAGTGTTATGCGCGGTGGCAACAGCGTTATCTATTTTAAGCAGTGCGAACATATTGAAAATTTCCTGACCACCATCGGTGCTCCGGCGGCGGCGGTGGAGATCATGACCACGAAGCTGGATAAGGAAATCCGCAACGAGGCAAATCGTGCCATGAATTGCGACATGGCTAATGTGAATAAGACACTGGATGCAGCACAGGTTCAGTGTGATGCCATTGAAAAGCTGCGCAGTGCCGGCAAGCTGGAACAGCTTCCGACAAAGCTGCGGGAAACTGCCATTTTGCGGCTGGAAAATCCGGAGTTATCGCTTGGCCAGATCGCCGAGCGCTGTGATCCGCCGGTCACAAAATCCTGTATCAATCACCGAATGAGAAAACTATTAGAGACAGCGAGGGAATTAGCATGACAAAAAGAGAGTATTGTCAGAAAGCATTTACTTACCATCAGGCTGGCTTTAACTGCACCCAAAGCGTGCTGGCTGCCTACCAGGATCAGACAGGCTTAACGGAGCAGCAGAGCCTCGCCATCGCCACCGCCTTCGGCGGCGGTGTGCGCTACGGCGGCCTGTGCGGCGCTGTCAGCGGCGCCGTGATGGTGCTGGGTATGCTCTACCCTCATGACGATAAGAACGATTCGGAAGGGAAGAGTGCCTCTATCCGCCGCACGGTGGAGTTTGAGCGACGCTTTAAGGATCGCTTTACAAAACTTGACTGCCGGGATCTGCTGGCTGAAAAGGAGCTTGCAGGCACAGAAATGGCGGTGGAATTGGGCGCTACGAAGCACTGTGATCTGTTGATCGTCTCTGCTGCAGAAATTTTGTACGATTATCTGGAAGAATTGAAGGCACAGAAAGAGGAGTAATACCATGTCCTTTGCACACCTCCATGTCCATACGGAATATAGCCTGCTGGATGGTGCCTGCCGTATCCAGAAAATTGCCAAGCGTGTCAAGGAACTGGGACAGACGGCCATTGCCATTACGGACCACGGCGTCATGTACGGTGCTATTGACTTTTATCGCGCCTGTAAGGCGGAAGGAATCCATCCTGTCATCGGCTGTGAGGTCTATGTCGCTGCCCGTACACGCTTTGATAAAATGCATGAGTTTGATGCAGAATCCCGCCATCTGGTGCTGTTGTGTCAAAACGAAACGGGTTACCGCAACTTATCCTATATGGTAAGTCAAGCCTTCAAAGAGGGCTTTTACATTAAGCCCCGTATTGATCTGGATCTTCTGCGTGAGCACGCAGAGGGTTTGATCGGCCTTTCTGCGTGTCTGGCCGGTGAGATCCCCAAGCGGCTTATGAACGGCAACTACGAAGGCGCTAAGGAATACGCCCTCACAATGCAGGAAATCTTAGGCGAGGGTAACTTCTATCTCGAGCTGCAGGATCATGGTATCCCGGCTCAGGCCGAAGTAAACCGTGGGCTTTTGCGTATCCATCAGGAAACGGGCATCCCCCTGGTGGCTACTAATGACGCACACTATCTGAGAAAAGAGGATGCTGCGGCTCACGATGTACTCTTGTGCATCCAGACCGGCAAGACGGTCGACGATACCAACCGTATGCGCTATGAGCCTCAAAACTTCTATCTTCGCTCCACGGAGGAGATGGAGGCAATCTTTGCCGGTTATCCCGATGCGATTGAGAACACCCAGCGGATCGCTGACCGATGCCAGCTTGAATTTACTTTTGGAAAATATCATCTGCCGGAATTTCCGTTACCGCCCGGTTACGATTCGCCTACCTATCTTCGTAAGCTGTGTGACGAGGGCTTTGCCGAGCGCTATGGCGAGGAGAAAGTCTCCTACCGCCCGCAGCTGGAGTATGAGCTGGATATGATTGAGAAGATGGGCTTTACCGACTATTTCCTCATCGTCTCCGACTTTGTTCGCTATGCAAAGAGTGTTGGCATCCCAGTGGGACCCGGTCGTGGCAGTGCCGCCGGCAGTATGGTCTCCTATTGTCTCCATATTACGGACATTGACCCGATGGAGTACAGTCTCTACTTCGAGCGGTTCCTCAACCCGGAGCGCGTATCCATGCCTGATATTGATATGGACTTTGGTGATACGCGCCGTGGGGAAGTGGTAGAATATGTACGCCGTAAGTACGGCGATGATCATGTGGCCCAGATCGTTACCTTTGGCACCATGGCAGCGCGCGGCGCCATACGTGATGTTGGCCGTGTCCTCAATATACCCTACGCTGAGGTGGATGCCGTGGCAAAGCTGGTACCTACCACGCTCCACATCACATTGGATGATGCACTGCGACTTTCGAAACAGCTCTCCGATCTCTACGAAGCAGACGAACAGGTTCACAAGCTCATTGATATGGCTAAGGCCGTGGAGGGGATGCCCCGCCACGCCTCTACTCATGCTGCCGGCGTGGTGATTACCAAGCGGCCTGTTTATGAATACGTGCCCCTTGCCCGTAACGATGAGTCCATGGTCTGCCAATATACCATGGAAACGCTGGAAAAACTGGGACTTCTGAAGATGGATTTCCTGGGCTTGCGAAATCTGACTGTTCTGGATGACGCTGTAAAAATGGTTCAGGAGCACCAACCGGATTTCAAGCTGGCGGATATTCCCATGGACGACCGGGATACCTTTACCATGCTGACACAGGGGCGCACCTCCGGTGTGTTCCAGATGGAATCTACCGGTATGACCGGGGTCTGCCTTGGCTTAAAGCCTCATAATATCGAGGACATCACCGCTATCATTGCGCTCTACCGTCCCGGTCCTATGGACTCCATTCCACGCTTTATCGCCTGCAAACAGGACCCTAAGCTAATCACCTATAAGCACCCGTCTCTGGAGCCGATTTTGTCCGTTACCTATGGCTGTATCGTCTATCAGGAGCAAGTCATTGAGATCTTCAGAAAACTGGGTGGCTACTCTTTGGGACAGGCGGATATGGTGCGTCGTGCCATCTCCAAAAAGAAGACCCATGAGATTGAAAAGGAGCGTAAATCCTTCGTTCATGGTGACAAGGAAAGAGGCATTACAGGCTGCATTGCTAATGGGATTTCAGAGGAAATAGCAGAGGCAATTTACGATGAAATCTATGATTTTGCAAACTACGCCTTTAATAAAGCACACGCTGTCAGCTATGCGGTAGTCGCTTATCAGACGGCCTATTTCAAATGCCATTATACGAGAGAATACATGGCGGCTCTGCTGACCAGCGTACTGGACAACTCCGATAAAGTAGCAGAATATATCGCTGAATGTAAAGAGTGCCATATTGCGCTGTTGCCGCCGGATGTGAACCACTCCTTTGACCGTTTTACGGTAGAGGAGGGTGGCATTCGCTTTGGTCTGGTGGCTATTAAAAATATCGGCCGCGGCTTTATTCAGACGTTGGTGCGTGAGCGGCAGCGGGGCGGAACGTTCACTTCTTTCCAAGATTTTTGCGAGCGGATGTTCGATTGCAGCGATATGAATAAACGCGCAGTGGAGAATTTGATCCGCAGCGGGTCTTTTGACTGTCTGGGCGCGCGGCGCTCGCAGCTGATTGCTGTGTATGAAAAGGTGTTGGACGCCATTGCCACCAATCGCCGCCAGAATGTAGAGGGACAGTTAGACTTTTTCGGTATGGCTTCCGCTGCCGAGAGCAACTCCTACACGGAAATTGAATTGCCGGATATCCCGGAATACACCGCCACAGAACGGATGTATATGGAGAAGGAGACCACCGGGCTCTATCTCTCCGGCCATCCTATGAGTGATTATCGAGAAGTAGCCCGTCGAGCCGGTGCAACACCCATCCACGTTGTGCTGGAGGATTTTGCCGCAGAGGGTGGCCCGCGCCGCTTTGCTGATGGTCAGAATATCACCGTTGCCGGTGTTGTAACCTCCAGCAAGACCCGAACCACTAAGAACAACACCTTGATGGCCTATGTGATCGTGGAGGATGAGCTTGCTTCTATTGAGCTTTTATGCTTTAACCGTGTGATCGAGCAGTGCGGCAGCTACATGCAGGTCAATACCCCGGTCGTGGTAAAAGGCAGGCTTTCTGTCCGAGATGAGAAACCGCCTCAAATCATGTGTGACTCTATTTACCCGCTTCGCAAAGAGACGGGAGGGGAGAGGGAGAAACCTACAAAAGCAGAGCCTCAAACCACAATTTATCTGAAATTTCCCAGCGTAGATTCGCAGGCCTTTGCGCATATCAAGCTGGTAATGTCTATGTTCGAGGGACAGACGCCGGTGAAAATGCGGATTGCTGATACAGGTAAGCTGCTGGGTACCTATTGTCTCAACCATCCGGCGCTGATTGAAGAGTGTCAGGAATGGTTAGGCGTTGAAAATGTAGTGGTAAAAACAAAGTCTTAAGTCTTAAATAGTATTCCGGCAACACCCGGGAAGAATGATCTTTCCGGGTGTTGCGCTATATGTGAGTAAAACCGCCTGTGCGTCGGCGCTGGACTCTATATCTAATAGGAAGGAGGATTTGTGAGGATATGCTCAATTGAACAAAATAAAAATTTTGTTCAATTGAGTGGAGGTGTAAATGCAATCTTAGGTCGATAAAGACCTTTTTATAGATTGTCCTTAACGTTGCTTATTCAGATAAACTGTTATCGTTTGGGATTTCAGAGCCGTACACTCTGATTATCCCGCAATGCTACTAATGACTTCCTTACAACAAAACGATTTAAACTATGTCACTTGATTACCGTTCACAGTCGCCTCAAATCCTGTTGGATTTTCTGGCATACCATGAAACCATTAAAGCGCATTCCCAGCGTACTGTCGATGAGTATTTTCTGGATTTACGGAATTTTTTCCGCTATATGAAGCAATCCCGTGATCCGTCACTGCGTGATGCACCTTTGGATGAAATCGACATTATGGATGTGGATCTTGCGCTGATTCGTTCGATTACCTTAACGGATATTTACGGTTATATGTCCTATTTAAGCCGGGATCGTGTGCTTCATCAAAATAGTGAAAATTCTAACAAAGGGCTTTCTGCTGCATCAAGAGCAAGAAAGCTGGCTACAATTCGCTCTTTTTTTAACTATCTATGCAACAAAGTACATCTTTTGGAGAATAATCCCTGCAAGGATATGGATTCCCCGAAGCTGCGAAAATCCCTCCCCCACTACCTAACACTGGATGAGAGCATTTCCCTGTTGGAGGCCGTCGACGGCCCTAACCGGGAGCGGGATTATTGCATTTTAACGCTGTTTCTTAACTGTGGGCTGCGTATATCAGAGCTGATCGGTCTTAACCGCGGTGATATCCAAGATGATGCGCTGCGCGTACTTGGTAAAGGTAACAAGGTTCGTATTGTTTATTTGAACCAAGCCTGCCAGGATGCACTGCAGCAGTATTTGAACGTTCGTCGTCCTATTTCCGGCAAAGATCACGATGCGTTATTTCTCTCTAACCGCAACCAGCGAATCAGCCGCTCCATGGTTCACGCGCTGGTAAAAAAGCATCTCTCGGATGCCGGGCTTGACAGTACCCAGTACTCTTCTCATAAGCTGCGTCACACGGCAGCCACATTGATGCTGCAAAATGGCGTAGATGTAAAGGCTGTACAGGAGGTTTTGGGTCATGAGCATTTGAATACAACAGAAATTTACACCCACATTGATAATGAATCACTCCGCGTAGCTGCAAAGGCAAATCCCTTGTCACGCATGAAAATTCCTAAGAAAATTAGTGATTCTGAAAATGAAAATGATGAAGAAGCGTAGTTAATGCTACGCTTCTTTTCTATGGATAGCTCCATGAAAAAAACAACGGAATCTATCGAAATCATAAGGGTTTGGTCTTGACTTTATTTTATATGTGCGTTACTCTAAAATATGGTTATTATATATAAATGGAGGTTTCTCATGAATACTGCAGAGCTTTCCAAAGTTTGCAAGCAAGTCCGCAGGGACATCATCAACATGACCGCTAATGCGGGCAGCGGACATCCCGGCGGCTCTCTGTCTGTGACGGAGCTGATGGTCAGCGTATTCTACAATCACATGCGCATTGACCCTAAGAATCCCAAAAATCCGAATCGCGACCGTTTCGTACTGAGCAAGGGTCACTGTGCTCCCTGCTACTATGCGATTCTGGCAGAACTGGGCTTCATCGACCACGCCGAATTTAAGAATTTCCGGCAGCTGCACAGCATCCTGCAGGGTCATCCTGACTGCAAGAAGGTTCCCGGCATTGACGCATCTACCGGTTCTCTGGGCCAGGGCTGTTCCATTGCCGTAGGTATGGCACTGGGTGCTAAGATCCAGAAGAAGGATACGAAGGTCTACACTGTGCTGGGTGACGGCGAATGCCAGGAAGGGCAGATTTGGGAGGCTCTCATGTCTGCCGCTCATTACAAGCTGGATAACCTGACTGTGATCATCGATAACAATGGTCTGCAGATCGACGGCAGCAACGATGAGGTTATGTCTCTGGGTGATCTGCCTGCCAAGATTCGCGCTTTTGGCTTTGATCTCTATGAGTTGGCCGACGGTCATGATCTGGATGCCATTGAGGCTGCGCTGAGTGCCGAGCCTACCCCCGGCAAGCCCAAGTGCATTTTGGCCCATACGGTCAAGGGTAAGGGCGTATCCTACATGGAAAATCAGGTTGGCTGGCACGGTAAGGCACCTAATGAAGAGCAGCGTGCCCAGGCGTTAAAGGAATTGGAGGACTGAGACCATGAGTGAAAAGATTGCTACCCGTGAAGCTTACGGCAAGGCTCTGGTAGAGCTGGGTGCCGTCAATGATAAAGTGGTGGTTCTGGATGCTGACTTGGCCGGTGCTACTATGACTAAGCATTTCAAGGCTGCCTACCCTGACCGTTTCTTTGACTGCGGCATCGCCGAGGCGAATATGATGAACGTGGGTGCCGGCCTTTCTACCATGGGCTTGCTCCCCTTCTGCTCCACTTTTGCCATGTTCGGTACGGGCCGCGCCTATGAGCAGATCCGCAACTCCATTGCTTATCCCCGTTTTAACGTGAAAATCTGTTGTTCTCATGCCGGTGTTTCTGTGGGCGAGGATGGCGGCAGTCACCAGTCTATCGAGGATATCGGCCTTATGCGCATGATCCCCGGTATGACCATCGTTGTTCCTGCTGATGCCAAGGAAGCCCGTAAGGCTGTCTTTGCCGTTGCTGAGACGGAGGGACCCGTTTATATGCGTCTTGCACGTCTGGCCACCCCTGTTTTTGAGGAGGATTATCCTTTCGAGATCGGTAAAGCCAACGTGATGCGCGAGGGTAAGGACGCTGTGGTGTTCGCCTGCGGTCTGATGGTCAACGAGGCTATGGAGGCAGCCAAACTGCTCTCCGCTGACGGTATTGAGATTACCGTAGTCAACATGCACACCATCAAGCCTATCGACGTTGCGTGTGTCACTAAGTACGCCAAAGAGTGCGGCAATGTGATTACCGTGGAGGAGCACAGCGTTATCGGTGGTCTGGGTGACGCTGTTGCTGACGTGCTGATGGGTCAGGTAAACTGCAAGTTCCGCAAGATTGGCATTAACGATCAGTTCGGTCAGTCCGGTAAGGCTCTGGATGTACTGCGTGAGTACGGCCTGACGGCAGATCAGATCGCTGCTAAGATCAAGGAAACCCTGTAAATAGAACTATCTATAAGGAAAAGAGGCGTGATTATGTGTCACGTCTCTTTTTTACACCTCTTCCCCATCATAAAAAATAAAAAGGAGCAGAATAAAATTCTGCTCCTTTTTGATGCAATGAGGATTTAGATTAGAATGCCTTGCCGTCGCAACCCAGAACGTCGACCAACTTGTGGGCAACA
>JAHHSH010000020.1 GCA_020025345.1 Oscillospiraceae bacterium
AATAACGGTCAAAGCCGGAGGTCATCAGCAGCTGCTTGAACTGCTGGGGAGCCTGAGGCAGAGCGTAGAACTTGCCGGGGTGCTTACGGGCGGGCACCAGATAGTCGCGGGCACCCTCGGGGGAGGAGGCGGTCAGAATGGGGGTAGTGATCTCCAGAAAGCCGTGCTCAGTCATGGCCTGACGGAGGGCGGATACCACGTTGCAGCGCAGGATGATGTTGTTCTTGACCTCGGGGTTGCGCAGGTCCAGATAGCGGTACTTGAGGCGGGCGGCCTCATCTGCTTCGCGGGAGCGGTTGATCTCGAAGGGGAGGCTGTTGTGACGGCAGCGGCCCAGTACCTCGATCTTGCTGGGAACTACCTCGATCTCGCCGGTAGGGAGCTTGGGGTTCTTGCTGGAACGCTCGCGAACCACGCCCTCCACAGAGATGGTGGATTCCTTATTGAGGTCGTGGATGACGGACATCATCTCCTCGGTCTCCACCACCACCTGGGTGGTGCCGTAGAAGTCACGCAGTACCACGAAGGCGAAGTTGCTGCCAACCTCGCGGACGTTTTCCATCCAGCCGACCAGCTTGACCTGCTGACCCACATCGGCCAGACGCAGCTGGCCGCAAGTATGTGTACGGGATTGCATCATAGTTATTTTCTCCTTTTTTAAGGTAAAATTGATTACTGGTTGTAGTATAAAGAAATGATAATACGGAAGGGAATTGAAAGCAGGCGTTTTTTCCTTGCTTTCTGCTCTGGCGGACTTTCCACTTTATTCTCTCCGAGGGGGTTACTTTCTGGCACCAGCCCCAGAAAGTAACCAAAGAATGCCGCTTGGAACCAAGATTCCAAGACCTCCTTTGCGCGATCGGATATGCGAACACGGCGACCATTTGCCCGCGATGATTTGCGAGGGGTGTCCGTGCTTTCCGGGGTGGAAAGGTGGGATGGATTTTCTCCTCTGAGCGCTGCCGCTTTTGCTCTAAGATGTAGAAGAGCAAGCTCCTGTCTATTTCCTCAGGAGGCCCTTTTCGCTCCGTAGAATTGCCTGCTCCTACATTTCAGATTTGTGCGGCAGCAAAAAGAGAAGCAGAGACCATGCTACATTTCCACCTACGAAAGCAGACAGCAGCATCGGGAATTACCGCGGGAAGGGCTATCTCTCCATGGAGCGCCTATCGCGCCAAGGAAGTTTTGAAACCAAGGGTTTCAAACGGTGTTCTTTTCCCTCTTTCTTCCACTGTAGGAAGAAAGAGGGCCGCCGGAGGCAAGGAAAGCAGAGGGAGTAGGATTTTCAAAACCGTGTAACAAAAGGGAATTTTCCCTTACTTCTCCAAAATCACAGCGCCAGCGTTCTTCTCCGCAAGTCCGGCGCGGATGCGGGAGAGCGTATCATCGAAGCTCAGCTTCGTCTGCTCGCCGGTGACCATATCCTTGCAGGCCACGATGCCGGCGTTGATCTCGTCCTCGCCCAGGAAGATGACATAGGGGATAGACAGCTTGTCGGCGTAGTTCATCTTGGCCTTGAACTTCTTCTGCTCCGTATAGAGTTGGGTGCGGACGCCGGCGTCACGCAGCGACGTTGCCAGCGCGATGGCGGGGGAGAGATCCTCCGTCATGGGCAGGATCAGCACGTCGGCCGGTGCGGTGGGCAGGGCGGGATTCAGCATTCCCTGTTCGCCCAGTACATAGAAAAGACGGGTCAGGCCGATGGAGATACCCACACCGGGCAGCTGACGGTCGGTATAGAACTCCGCCAGATTGTCGTAGCGGCCGCCGGAGCACACGGAGCCGATCTCGGGGTGATCCAGCAGGGTGGTCTCGTAGACGGTGCCGGTGTAGTAGTCAAGGCCGCGGGCGATGGTGAGATCCACGGCGAAATTCTCCTCCGGTACGCCGAAAGCGCCCAGATATTTCACCACGGTGTGCAGCTCGCTGAGGCCCTGATCGAAGGTCTCGTGGCGGCCTGCATAGCCCTCCAGAGCGGTGAGCACCTCGGTATTGCTGCCGGAGATGCCGATGAACTTCAAAATCTCATCTGCCTGCTCCTGTGCAAGGCCAATCTCGTCCACCAGCAGGGCACCGACCTTCTCGGCGCCGATCTTATCCAGCTTGTCCACGGTGCGCATGATGTCGCCGGACTTCTCGCTCAGACCCTGCATGGCGTAGAAGCCGTTGAGGATCTTGCGGTTATTGACCCGGATCTGGAAGCGGCGCAGACCAAGAGCGGTAAAGGTCTGGTAGATGATGGCGGGGATCTCCGCCTCGTTGGTGATGTCCAGCTTGCCGTCGCCGATGATGTCGATATCGGCCTGATAGAACTCACGGAAGCGGCCGCGCTGGGCGCGCTCGCCGCGGTAGACCTTGCCGATCTGGTAACGGCGGAAGGGGAAGGAAAGGTCGTTGTAGTGCAGCGCCACATATTTGGCCAGCGGTACGGTGAGGTCAAAGCGCAGGCTCAGATCCGCATCGCCCTTGCTGAAGCGGTAGATCTGCTTTTCCGTTTCGCCGCCGCCCTTGGCCAGCAGTACCTCGCTGGACTCGATCACGGGCGTATCCAGCGGCGTGAAGCCGTAGCGGGCGTACGTGGTGCGGAGCACCTCCATAATGCGCTCCATCTGCTGCTGGGGTGCCGGCAGCAGCTCCATGAACCCGGAGAGGGTACGGGGGGTCATTTTCGCCATAGTATTTGCTCCTTTATCTGGTAAAATGGATTTTTTTCGGTAGGTGCAGGGATGAAAAAACGCTCTCATCCCAGACTTGGGACGAGAGCGTACGCTTCGTGGTGCCACCCAAATTCAGCCTCCCGGCAGGGGAGACCCTTGGAGCTCCTGTTACGGGGAGCGTGCCGTGGATGTTGCCATCCCCACTGGTAGAGCTGTCTTCCCTCTGCCTGCCGCAGCGCGCTTACAGCCAATGGCGCGCCTCTCTGAAAGCGGTGGTGCAGAGCTACTCCTGCTCCGTCATCGCGGTTCTATCTAACATTTTATTGTAGTGGCTTTTTCACCGATTGTCAAGAGGTGAAGGGCTTGGTCTTGGGATTGACAATGTCACGCCAATCCAGATCGCCGCGAGCCAGACCCAGCACCAGCATTTCGGCGGTAGCCACGTTGCTGGCAAAGGGGATGTTGTTCTGGTCGCACAGGCGGGAGATATACAGGGTATCATCGTTGACGGCCTTGGCGTGGGGATCGTCAAAGCACAGAACTAAGTCGATCTCGTTATAGGCGATACGCGCGGCGATCTGCTGTCCGCCACCGTGGTCGAACCCGAGGAAGCGGTGGACGTGCAGGCCGGTGGCTTCGCTGACCTGCATAGCCGTGGCGGAGGTGCCGCACAGGGTATGCTGCGCCAAGATGCCGCAGTAGGCGGTGCAGAACTGCACCATCAACTCTTTTCTGTTGTCATGGGCCAGAAGTGCAATATTCATGAAGGAAGCTCCTTTCTATTGTGTGGTCTCTCTATTTATAAATGTTAAATGGGCATCAGCGGAACTCGTTCTCCACGGATGCGTCGTGCGATGTTTTCATAGGCACGGGCGGCGTAATAGCTATGCTCCCGCAAGGGAACTCCTCGGCCTAAACAGCGTGGAACCTGGGGATCGTCTGGCACTACGCCCAGCAGGGGCAGACCTGCCGTGTCGATGGCGTCATCGATGGTGGTATGCAGCTGGCGCAGCAGTTTTTTCTGTACACGGCCCACCACCAGATGGAGGGAATTGCGGGGAAAATGGCTCAGCTCCATCACGGTGCGCTGTGCATCCCGCAGAGCCGAGGCGTCGGTATTGGTGACCACCACCACACTGTCGGCGCAGAAGGTGGCCATCCGGAAGCCGAAGCCCAAACCGGCAGGCGCATCAATGAGACAATAGTCGTAATTTTCACGGATCTGATGGGCGAGATGGCGCAGATGCCGTCCCTCCAGTCGCAGCGAATCGGTGGATTGGGGTGCTGTCAGCAGATGCAGCCGGGGATAGTTGGGGTGGGGCACGGCGGCCTCCTCCAGCGTGCAGCGTTCAGCAATCACATCGGTAAAATCCATGAAGGCCCGGTCAGAAAGTCCCAGCACCAGATCCAGATTCCGCAATGTGATGTCGCAATCCATGCACAGGGTACGATACCCCATATGCGCCAGAGCGATTCCTACATTGGCGGTAAAGGAGGTTTTGCCGGTTCCGCCTTTCCCGGAGACTACCGCTATAATTTTACCCATTTACACACCTCTTTTCAAGTGCAAATTTGTTATTTTTGACAGTATTTTTTCGTTTAGCGTAATGGACTTTTCTTAATTCGTGCAAAAGCCCGGGGGAAGGTGTGGGCTGTGGGCTTGTCCTTCCGGATCACCACCACACGGCGGCGCACATCGGTGCCGGGGATGGTGTACTCCCGGATTTCTTCCAAGTGCCCGCCCAGTTGGGCGATGGCGCTTTTGGCGCTTTGGATCTCCTCATCGCTGTCCAGTGCCTTCATGGCCAAAAACGCGCCGCCCACCTTCACCATGGGGAGCGTCAGCTCGCAGAGGGTGGGGAGGGAGGCCACGGCTCGTGAAGTGGCGAAATCGAAGGCTTCCCGGTGGTCGCGGGCGAACTCCTCTGCCCGTGCATGAACACAGCAGGGATTCGTCAGCTCCAGCGCCGTGCAGACCTCCTCCAAAAAGCGGATGCGTTTGCCCAGCGTATCCAGCAGCGTCACCTGTGACGAGGGCACCAGAATCTGCAAAGGCATACCGGGGAAGCCGCCGCCTGTGCCCACATCCACCACCGTTTTATTGGAAAAATCTTCCATAGCCGCCAGCGATGCACAGTCCAGAAGATGGAGCTGCGCCACGGCCACCGGCTCGGTGATGGCGGTCAGATTCATGACTTGATTTTTCTCCAGCAGCATTTCGGCGAAGTGGAGGAGCTGGGGCGCTTTTTCCGCGTCCAGCCCCAACTCCGTCAGACCCTGCTGTACTAATTCTAATGTTTCTCTCACTTTTGCTCCTTTAATAGATCGCGGATCTCTGTCAGCAGCTCCTCCGTGGTGGGCGCCTTGGGGGCCTCCGGTTCGGGAGCGGGTGCTTCTCTTCTGCGGTGGAGGACATTCATGCCCTTCACCATGAGGAATACCACCAGAGCGATGAGCAGGAAGTCGATCACTGTGGCAATAAAGTTGCCGTAGTTCAAGGCGACCTCTGAAATGTCGGCGGCCTCGTTTCCTGCTTTGAGTACCAGCTTCCACTGGGTGAAGTCCACGCTGCCTGTGATGAGGGAGAGGAAGGGCATGAACACATCGTTGACAAGGGAGGTGGTGATCTTACCAAACGAACCGCCGATAATCACGCCGACTGCCATGTCGAACACATTGCCGCGCAGGGCAAATTCCTTGAACTCATGCAAAAACTTCTTCATAAGGCGGAAACTTCTCCTTTTCTCTATTATTTCTGCGGGAAAAGTTTAGTTCTTGGGAGTCAGCTTCTCACAGCCGCCCATGTAGGGACGCAGAGCCTCGGGAATCAGCACGGAACCATCGGCCTGCAGATTGTTCTCCAGAAAGGCGATCAGCATACGGGGAGGTGCGATCACGGTGTTGTTCAGCGTGTGGGGCAGGTACATCTTGCCATCCTCGCCCTTGACACGGATCTTCAGGCGGCGAGCCTGTGCATCACCCAGATTGGAGCAGGAGCAGACCTCGAAGTACTTCTGCTGACGGGGAGACCATGCCTCAATGTCGCAGGACTTCACCTTCAGATCGGCCAGATCGCCGGAGCAGCACTCCAGCTGGCGGACGGGGATGTCCAGAGAACGGAACAGCTCCACGCTGTAGCGCCACATCTGCTCGTACCACTTCATGGACTCCTCGGGCTTGCAGACCACGATCATCTCCTGCTTCTCAAACTGGTGGATGCGGTAGACGCCGCGCTCCTCGATGCCGTGAGCGCCCTTTTCCTTGCGGAAGCAGGGGGAGTAGGAGGTGAGGGTCTGGGGCAGTTTGCTCTCAGGCAGGATCTGATCGATGAACTTACCGATCATGGAGTGCTCGGAGGTGCCGATGAGGTAGAGGTCTTCGCCCTCAATCTTGTACATCATGGCGTCCATCTCGGCGAAGCTCATGACGCCGGTCACCACGTTGCCGCGGATCATGAAGGGGGGGATGCAGTAGGTGAAGCCCTTGTTGATCATGAAATCACGGGCGTAGGCGGTCATCGCAGAGTGGAGGCGTGCAATATCGCCCATGAGATAGTAGAAACCGTTGCCGGAAACGCGGCCTGCGGCGTCCATATCGATGCCGTCGAAGCGCTCCATGATCTCGGTGTGGTAGGGGATATCGAAATCGGGGGTGGTGGGCTCGCCAAAGCGCTGTACCTCCACGTTGCAGCTGTCATCGGGGCCGATGGGCACGGAGGGGTCGATCATCTGGGGAATGACCATCATGATCTTGGTGAGCTGCTCGCTGAGGCTGTTTTCCATCTCCTCCAGCTGGGCAAGGCGCGCGGCGTTGGCCTTGACCTGCTCCTTGACAGCCTCGGCCTCCTCCAGCTTGGAGGGATCCTTTTTGGCCATGCCCATCAGCTTGCCCACTTCCTTGGACAGCTTGTTACGGGCGGCACGCAGCTCGTTGGCCTCGGCCTCGGCAGCGCGCTTGTCAGCGTCCAGCGCAATGGCCTCGTCTACCAGAGGCAGCTTGCTGTTTTGAAACTTTTTGAGGATGTTTTCCTTGACGGCTTCGGGGTTTTCCCGAACAAAGCGAATATCAAGCATGATAAAATCTCCTTTTATCTCTAATTTCTACAGTAAATGTTTCACGTGAAACAAAGTGATTACTTATGTTTAATGGCGTGAAGGGCGTCCAGCAGATCGTTGAGGTCGTCCAAACCGTAGTATTCCAGTTCAATGCGGCCTTTTTTCCGTCCGGAGACGATGCGGCAGCCGCGGCCCAGATGACCACCCAACTCCTTGGCGGCCTCCTCGGCGTAGTTGACGGTGATGCCGGAGGGGGGAGGGGTTTCCTTTTTCTCGGCGGTGAGCTTTTTCACCAGAAGCTCCGTCTGGCGCACGGAGAGATCGCCCTTGAGGACGGCCTCTGCGGCCTTTTCCTGCAGCTCCTGGGGCAGGGGCAGCAGGGTACGGGCGTGTCCGCCGGAGAGGCGGCCATCCTCCACCATGGCGCGGACAGCGGGGGAGAGACGCAGCAGGCGCAGGACGTTGGCCACGGCGCTGCGGGACTTGCCCACACACTGGGCGGCTTCCTCCTGGGTCATGCTGTAGTTGTCCATCAAGACCTGATAGCCTTCGGCCTCTTCAATGGGGTTCAAGTCCTCGCGCTGGAGGTTTTCAATCATGGCCAGCTCCATGGCCTTGCGGTCATCGGCCTCAATCACGATGGCGGGAACTTCGGTGAGTCCTGCCATGCGGGCGGCACGCCAGCGGCGTTCACCGGCGATGATCTGATAGTAGCCGGATTGGAGCTTGCGCACTGTCAGCGGCTGAATAATACCGTGTTCCCGGATGGAATCGGCCAAATCGGCCAAAGCCTCGGGATCAAACAGCTTTCTGGGCTGGGAAGCACAGCTTTCTACCTGAGAAATGGGGAGGTAGAGGCTGCTTTTCTCCTCCGGGGGCTCCATGACATCGTCGCCCAACAGGGCGGCTAGACCCTTGCCCAGACCTCTGGATGTGTTTGCCATAGGACAGATTCTCCTTTCTTATTAGGAATTCTTCCGCAGAAACTCCTCTGCGAGATTCATATAGGCCTCTGCGCCGCGGCAATGGCGGTCGTAGGCGGTAATGGGCTTGCCGTGGCTGGGCGCCTCGGACAGCCGGATATTGCGGGGAATGACGGTGGCGTAGACCTTGCCGGGGAAGAAGCGCTTCACTTCCTGCGCCACCTGAATGGCCAGATTGGTGCGCCCGTCAAACATGGTCAGCAGCACGCCCTCGATTTCCAGCCGGGGATTCATATTCCTGCGCACGATACGCACGGTGTTCATAAGGTCGCTGAGTCCCTCCAGCGCGAAATACTCACCCTGCAGCGGAACCAGCAGAGAATCGGCTGCGCACAGGGCGTTCAGCGTCAGAAGCTCCAGGGAAGGGGGGCAGTCGATGAAGATGAAGTCGTACTCCTCCCGCAGGGGATCCAGAGCTTTGCGCAGCAGGAACTGCCTGTCCTCCAGATTGATCATCTCGATGCCGGCACCCGCCAGCGCTTTGCTGCTGGGCAGCACATCACCGTAGGGGGTGTGCGTGATGGCCTTATGCACGTCCACATGGTTGATAAGGACGTCATAAACGCCATTGGAGGTGGATTTATCCACGCCCATGCCGGAAGTGGAGTTGGCCTGCGGGTCAAAATCACACATCAAGATCCGCTTTCCCTTTACCTTTAAGGCGGCAGACAGATTGACGCAGGTGGTGGTTTTGCCCACGCCGCCCTTTTGATTTACAATTGCAACGATTTTTCCCACGAAATTGCCCACTCGCTTTCTCTTAGAGATGGTGCGTGCAATCAAATTTACGCACTATCTATAGTATAACAACATTGCCGCAATGATTCAACTAAAAAACCTTAAAATAATAAATGTTTCACGTGAAACAAGAGGAAAAACAAAAAACAGGGAATGTTTCACGTGAAACATTCCCTGTGAGAAACGCTGTTAAATCAAAATTATGCCGCTTCGAGGGGCGAGAGACAGGTGCAGCAGTCCCTGCGACACGGCGAAGCTGCGGCCGGACACGGCATCGGTGGCGGTGTCGCTGTCCCAAGGCAGCTGCAGTTCCAGCGGTGCGTCCCCGGCGTTGAGGGCGGTGAGGGTGGTTTCGCTGCCCTCGGTGCGGGTAAAGACCAGAGCGCTGCCCTGTGCCCGGAGGTATCGGATCTCGCCGGTTTGGAGGGAGATGCGCTCCTTGCGCAGCTTACCCAACAGGCGATAAAAGTCCACAAGCTGCTGATCCTCGTGTCCCCACGGGTAGGTTCCCCGGTTGAAGGGATCTTCAAAGCCCTGCATCCCGGCCTCGTCGCCGTAGAACACAGTAGGGGAGCCGGGGAAGGTGAAGAGCAGCATGGCCGCCAGATGGAGCTTTTCCATGCCGCGCTGATGTTCCTCCGGGGACAGGCGATACACGGCCCGGTCGTCCTTACTCTCCGGATGGGGGTTGCTGACGCCCAGCAGTGTCAAGATCCGGGGCGTGTCGTGGGTGCTGAGGATGTTCAGCCCGGAGTAGAAAGCGGAGGGGGGATAGTTCTCCCGAATGGTCTCCATGGTTTCCTTGAACGCTCCGGCGTCACCGCCGCCCAGATAGGCAAGGGCGGCATTGCGGAAGGGATAGTTCATCAAGCCGTGGGTCTCGCTGCCCAGTAGATACCGGCGGCGCTGGCTGTAGGCTACCTTGTTGCTGCCGTCCTCCCACACCTCGCCCAGCAGAAAGCTGTCCGGTTTTTCCTCCTCCATCACGCGGCGTATGTCGGCGATGAAATCGTCGGGCAGCTCATCGGCAACGTCCAGACGCCAGCCGTCAGCACCGGCGCGAAGCCAGTGTCGCACGACGGAGTCCTCACCATTGATGATGAATTCCCGATAGGACGGATCGTTCTCGTTGACAGCAGGCAGCGTTCGGATGCCCCACCATGCGTCATACTCGTGGGGCCACGGGTGGAAATGATACCACGGCGCGTAGGGGGAGTCGGGGCTTTGGGCTGCGCCCTGCTGGGGATAGAAGCCGTCGGCGTTGAAATAGCGGCTGTTGCTGCCGGTGTGGTTGAAAACACCGTCCAGCATCACATGAATGCCGCGCTTTCTCGCCTCGTCACAAAGATGACGGAAATCCGATTCTGTACCCAACATAGGGTCGATTTTTCGGTAATTTGCCGTGTTGTAGCGATGATTGCTGGCGGCTTCAAAGATGGGACAGAGGTAGAGGGTGGTCACAGACAGGCTCTGGAGGTAGTCCAGCTTGGAGCAGATACCCTCCAGACTACCGCCGAAAAAGTCGTTGTTGCGCACCTCACCGTGCTCGTCGGGGCGGTAGACCATGGGCTCGTCCCAACCTTGATGCACCACCCGGCCGCCCACCATACCGGTAGCGTCGGGAGTTGCCAGACGACAGAAACGGTCTGGAAAAATTTGGTAAGTCACACCTCGACCAAACCAGTTGGGCGTGGGATGGGAGTCGTCGTAGACAGTGAGCTGCCAGCTGAGCATTTCCTGCTCCGAGCCGTAGCCGTTCTTGCCCAGCCATACCGAGGAGCCGTCGGCGCGGGTAAAGCGAAAGCCATACCACACCAGCTCCGGGTGTTCGGGGGCGTTAAAACTGCCGCAAAAGAGGCCGGGGCCGGGGGAGGGCAGGTTGACTTCGCTGCCTGCGGCGTCAAAATCCCGCCATAAAAGCAATGTGCAGGCGGTGAAATGCTCCTCCGGCAGGGGGCGGAGCGTTAAAGTGACGCAAGTGCCGCACGTCACAGCACCGAATGGAGTTTTGCAGCGTGGGTCGCGGGGGTCGAAAACAAAGGGTTCAGACATGAAGGGATTCTCTCCTTATTGATCTGTGGTCAGGGTAACAGCGCGTTTTCACCGACGATGACCGTGGGGGCCTCCCGATGGGAGAAGTAGGCGTTGATGATATCGGCAGCCACCGGGGCCAGATCGGCACCGGCGTCAGCACGCTCAATGGCCACGGCCACAGCGATCTCGGGATCATCATAGGGGGCGAAGGCCACGAATACGCCGTTCACCGTACCGTCGCCGTCGATCTCAGCGGTACCGGTTTTTGCGCCCAGATCCACGGGGCATTTGCTGAAAATATAGGACATAGAGCCCATTGCCATGTCGCGCATACCCTGTTTCACGGCGTGCACAGTGCTCTCGCTCATCTCCACCACGTTTTCCGGCTCCTTATCATAGGCGTAGATCAGGGAGCCGTTGTCGTAGGTTTTCACGTTTTTAAGAAGGTGGGCCTGGTAGTGGTTGCCGTTGCCCGCCAAAGTGGCAATATAGTTGGCCAGCTGCAAGGGGGAGAAGAGGCTGTAGCTCTGACCGATGGCGGCGGTGATCGTCTGGCCGTCCGTCCACTCAAGGCCGGCTTCCTCGGCGTATTCCGGGGAGGCCATCACACCGGACGAGTCGCCGATTTCGATGCCGGTAGAGCGCCCCAGACCGAACTGGTCAGCATAGCTGTCGAGAATATCAATGCCGGTAAGGCGGCCTACCTCGTAGAAGAAGTAGTTACAGGAGACCTCAATGGCCTCGGTTACATTCACATAGCCGTGGGTGCCGCCATACTGGCTGTAGATCCAGCATCGGGGCTGGGGACTGGCGTAATAGGTGTAGATACCACGGTCGAGAATGGTGGTGTAGGGGTCAATGATGCCGCTCTCCAGCGCTGCCACAGCCGTCAAAGGCTTAAAGGTGGAGCCGGGGGCGTAGATACCGTTGGTGGCTCGGTTGAGCAAAGGGGTATTCACTTCGTCCTTGACCAGATCGGAATAGATCTCGTCGAATTTACTTAAATCGTAGGTGGGATAGGAAGCCATGGCCAGCACCTCGCCGCTGTCCACACCCATTACCACGGCGGCACCGCCGCGGGCCTTGCCGTTGTGGCTGCGAATCGCCTGGATATTGGATGCCAGCGACTTTTCCACAGCCTCCTGCAAGTCGATATCCAGCGTCAGCGACACGGTGTTGCCGGGCTTCGGTTCATTCACATAGAGCTCACCGGTGATGCTTCCGTCGCTGCTGGTGGTGATGAGCTTGGTACCGTTGCTGCCGTGGAGATACTCCTCGAAAGCGCGCTCGACACCGTCCTTGCCCACCAGAGCGTTCATGGAATAGCCCATGTCCTTGTAGCCGGTGATGCCCTTGTCCTTGTCACCGTCCCACTCCTCTTTATAAATGGGGCCGATGCGGCCCAAGATATGGGCGGCATAGGGGGTGTTGTAAACACGGGCAGAGGAGGTGCCGGTGCTGACGCCGGCATAGTGGCCATCCACCGCCTGGCTGATCAGCGCCACCGATACATCATCGGCAAAAACATAGTTTCGATCCAGCAGCTTATTCACATCCAGCTCGTAGCGCACACCGGCGATCCAGCGCTGCTGCTCCGGCGTGTAGTCCTCCTCCAGACCATAGAGCCGGCACAGGCGTGCCATCAGCTCCTGTGCGCTCATCTGGAAGACGAACTCGTCGTTTTCGGTGTCGGGGTCATCCAGCTGGGCGGGAAGCTCCTGGTTTTCCACAAAGAGCCGGAAAGAGGAGTCTATGCGTTCCGGCGCCAGCACCGGAACCGTATCAAAGGTGAGGGGCAGAGAGTCATTCCATGACACGTTGTTGGCGCGGCACAGATCGATCAGCCGCAAAATGGCAGCGTTGAGATCCTCATTTCCGGTGAAGGAATCGCCAGAGAAGAGCAGGGTGTAGGTCAGACGATTGGACACCAGCACCTTGCCGTTTCGGTCGGTGATAATGCCGCGGGAGGCCTCTACCGTCTCCGCATTGGCGTTGCTGGAGAGGGATTTGGCCCGGAATTCGCTGCCGCGAATGATCTGGGTATTGTATAGTACACCGATATACAAAAGCACGATTAGCCCCAAAAAGAGGCCGATGGCAACAAGTCGGTATTTCAAAGGATGATGGGTATTCACGAACTGCCTCCTTTATTATAGATCACGCATCCGCAGATAGATCTTCCGATCCAGCCAGAAGATGGCCGGAGAGAAGGGGAGGGTCAGCAGCAGCTCCCGTCCCATAAGGCGCAATGCATCCGACAGAGCGATGGAGGGATGGGACAGAGCGGTCAGAATATACACAAGGCTGCAGGTCAGCAGCCCGATGGCACTGCAAACCACAGCGCACAGGAAGCCGGGCATCAAGAGCCGTCCGGCAATGAGGCCGCAGAGCACTGCCGCGGCCAGAAAGACCACGGTATAGAATCCCGGCACAGGGCCGGGCATCAGAAGGTCGGAGAAAAAGCCGAACACCACAGCGAACAGGACGCTCTCGTCACGGTTCTCCAAAGTGGAGGGCATGATGGCCAGCAGAGGCGGCAAAAAGGGATGCGTATAGCCCCACAGGGATAACCGGTTGAGGATCAGCCCCTGAATGAGTAGAAAGAGAAGTGCCGTGGCGGAGTAAAACAGCCACTTAAAGAAGAGATCCCGTTGATTCATAGTAGATCCTTTCTCACTGCACCACTTGGAAATCGGTGATGACGAAAACCTGCTTGAGCTGCTGGAGCTGCACCTGCGGCACCAGAATGCCGTAGCGTGTAAGGCCGTTGTCGTCGGTGCGGACCTCCTCCACGGCGCCGATCACCAGCCCGGAGGGATAGTAGCCGCCGATTCCGGAGGTGAGCACCTGATCGCCGTTCATCAGATGGGAATCGCCCTGCAGATAGGACAGCTTCAGACGATTCTCGTGCATCAAGCCCAGATCGCCCAGTGCCACCGTGGTTTCCCCGGTGCGGAACACCGTGGAGCCCAGCTGGGAATTGGGGTCGAGAATGGTGGTCACCGTGGCCCAGTTCAATCCGGCCTCGGAGATGACGCCCACCAGAAAGCCCTCTTCGTTGACCACGCAGTCGCCGATGGCCACATCGGCGTCGGTGCCCACGTCCAGCGTCAGCTTTGCCTCCCAGTTGGAGGTGCTGCGGCCCACCACATGGGCCGAGGCGAAGGCAAAATCCTCCCGCTGCTGGCGCAGGTTCATCAGCGTGCGCAGACGCTCGTTCTCCTCGCTGTCCTTTTCGGCCTTGCGCAGTTCCTTTTCGAGATCCGCTACCTTCTTGCGCAGCTCCTGGTTCTCCTGCTGCAGCGACTCCACACTGTCGAAGTGGTCATTGACGCCGCCCACCCAGCCGCTTACGGCACTGCCGGCGGCACGGAAAGGGGAGGCGATGACGCCCACGGCGTTATAGAGGAAGCCGGTGCCGCTGCTGACGGCGGAGGCGATACAAAGTCCCACCGCAATCACCACGGCTACCGTCAGCACGATGATGCCGTGCTTGGTAAAAAAACGTTTCATGCAAAAACTCCTTATCCGAGAAGCTTGACGCCGAACTCCTCCAGCATCCTGCTCAACAGCAGAACGGGAAGTCCCATGACGTTGAAAAAGTCGCCGTCGATGCGCTCTACCAACAGGGAACCCTGTCCCTGTACGCCGTAAGCACCGGCCTTGTCCATGGGCTCGCCGCCCCGGATGTAGGCGCGCAGCTCCGACTCGGCGGCGTCACGGAAATAGACGCGGGTGGCGGCGGCGCGGGTGAGGATTTTCTCCCCCTGCCGCACGGTAACGCCGGTGCAGACGGTGTGTGCCCGGCCTGCAAGGGCGGTCAGCATGGAGAGGGCGTCGGCCTCATCCCGGGGCTTGCCCAGCCGCTTCTCATCCAAAAACACCATGGTGTCGGCGGTAATGACGATCTCATCCTCTGCCGAGGGGAGAGCCAACGACTTCTTCCGGGAGATGTAGGAGACGATCTCCTCCGGGGAGAGCTCCGCCGGGTAGGTCTCCTCCACCTGCGGCACGCGCACGGTGAAGTCGGTGATACCGATTTTCTCCAAAAGCTCCCGCCGCCGGGGCGAACCGGAAGCCAGTACGATGTTTGCCATGGCGTTACCTCCCTGTGGAGCCAAGGCCGCCTGTGCCCCGCTCCGTCTCGTCCAGCGTGTCCACAAAGGTGACGGCGGGCTGCACCACCGGCACGATCATCAGCTGTGCGATGCGATCCCCCGGCAGCACGGTGTAGTCCTCTTGGGAGAGGTTCACCAAGCCCACGGCGATCTCGCCGCGGTAGTCGCTGTCGATGACGCCCACGCCGTTGCTCAGGGCAATGCCTTTTTTGATGCCGAGACCGCTGCGCGCAAAGAGCAGCGCCACATAGTCCGGGGAGGGAAGGGCAATGGCGATGCCGGTGGGCACCACCTGCCGTGCCCCGGCGGGAATGGTCACCGGTGCGTCGATGCAGGCGCAAAGATCCATGGCGGCAGCGCCGTCGGTTGCATAGCGAGGGGCGGGAATGTCCTGCCCAATGCGGGGGGACAGCGCCTTAATTTTCAGCTCGATCATCGTAGAAAACTCCTAAAATTGAAAACTAACAGTATAATTGAAACTATATATTACGAATTGTTGTCATTCTACCCCGCGATAGAACAGGCCGCGGGTGTAGTTCTCCGGGGTGAGATCGTTCTCGCCGAGGTAGCGGCGGAAGATGGAAACGCACTCCTCCGGCGACTCGGTGGTGAAGCGAAGCCGTCCCCAGCGCAGGCCGCAGGTGCGATAATCCGGCTTGTCAGCCAGAAAGAGCACACGGCTGTTTTGAATCTCGTTGCGGTGTCCGTAGGCGGGCAGCACGGGGAAGTAGGCACCGGTGCGGTCGCTGAGATAGTTCTCCTTTTCGCAGCGGCACGCGCCGTCATTTTTGATGACGCAGTTCTCCGTGATCATCAGCGGCAGCCGTCCGTAGACAATGGCCTCGCAGGGCAGATGCTTTTTGAGATCCCGAATCTGCGCCTGCCGCAGCTCAAAGGAAACGGTGGCGCTTTGGAGTCCCTGCTCCTTTAAGAAGAGGAGGGAGCGGGAGTTGAAGACATTCATGCCGTAGTCGCCGCGAATCTCCAAGGGAAGTCCCTCCACGATGGGGAGATGGCCCAGATTGCTGACCGCCACGGAGGAAAGACCGGGTGTCTCGGTGAGGATACGGCGGAACTTGGCCTCGTCCTCCGTGCGGAAGATGCGGGGCAGCACGGCGCAAAAGCGGGTGCGATCCTGATAGAGGGTGAGATCCACAAAGGGCAGCACTTCCAGCGGCACATAGATCAGTTCCGGCGTGCACGCGATGAGCGCCTCCGTCAGCTGTTCGGGCCGGGTAATGGAGCAGGTGAAGCCCATAGTCTCGGATGTCGTGGGGGCGGCAGGCAGGGGAGAAGCCTCACCACTGCGGCGCTGCGCACCCAGCTGGCACTCCAGCGCTTCCTGCAAGCCGGCCAGCGCCTCGCGGCGCAGCGCGTTGATGGCGCTGGCGCTGAGCATCAGCCCCTCGTCCAATTCGATGTGGATTTCATGGGGAATAAACACGGTGCCGCCGGTTTTGGAAAGGCGGGTCTTTAATTCCTCTGCTGTGAGGGCGCGGTTGCGGGCCGCCTCCGGCACAGCACCTTCGGCGGTAACGGTGACGGTTTCACCGTCCATGCGCCGTGCCTGTACCGTCAACGCGGCGGGGGCATCCCGGCGCATCGTGCAGTGCATGACAACATCCACCGTCCGCAGATCCTCCTTTTCGTAGGCGGCACGGGCGGCGGCAAACAGCTCCTTGGGCTCCGGCGTCTTTTCCGGGCGGGAGCCGAACATCCCGGCGCCCTTCTTGCCGTGGTAGTACCAGTCGGTAAAGCCGCTGCGGGAAAAGGCGTCGGTGAGCTGCTGCTGTTCCTGTTTGGTGGGGCGGCGCTTTTCATCCAGCACCCGGCGGTAAATTCCGGTGACCACAGCCACATACTCCGGGCGCTTCATGCGGCCCTCCAGTTTGAGACAGGCCACGCCCATGTCCTCCATCTCCTGCAGATAGGCGGAGAGGTTGGCGTCCTTCAAGCTGAGGGGGCGCTGGCCGCGCTCCGGCTGATTTACGCCGTAGGGCAGACGGCAGGGCTGGGCGCAGCGTCCCCGGTTGCCGCTGCGCTCTCCGATGAGGGCGCTCATGGCGCACTGCCCGGAGTAGCACATACATAGTGCGCCGTGGGCAAAGGTCTCGATCTCGGCAGGGCAGCCCCGGCAGATGGTGCGGATGTCCTCACGGGACAGCTCGCGAGCCAGAACCACCCGCTCCATGCCCAGCGCTGCGGCACGGTTGGCACCGCCCAGAGAGAAAAGGCTCATCTGGGTGCTGGCGTGAATGGGAAGATCGGGAGCGACCTGCTGTGCCAGCTGGAAAACGCCCCAGTCCTGAATGAGGACGGCATCGGCGCCGGATTTGCTGGCGTGGCGGAGCAGCTGGGCGGCTTCCTCCAGTTCTCGGTCGCTCAGCAGTGTATTGAGGGTGAGATAGACCTTCACGCCCCGCAGATGGCAGTAGCGAACGGCGGCGGTAAAATCCTCCGGCGTGAAGTTCTTGGCGCTGCGGCGTGCGTTGAAGGAGCCAACGCCCATATAGACGGCGTCAGCGCCGCATTGTACGGCGGCTACCATGGAGTCCCAGGAGCCGGCGGGGGATAGAATTTCTGCCATTATTTCTTGTTCTGCTGTGCCCGGAACAGCTGGCGCTTGAGTTCGGAAACTTCGTTCTTGGCGGCGTTGGCCTCGTCCAGATAGGTCTTGAGCTGGCGGCGCAGGTTCTCGTCGCCCTCCTGTGCCTTGAAAAGCTCGTCAGCCAGATTCACGGCGGCCAGCACAGCGGCGTCACCGCGTCCCATGTGGGCGTTTTCGATGAGCTCGCTCATCTTCTGATTGACCAGTGCACCAACTTTTTCCATGTATTCTGCGCTCTCTTCGGCTACCAGTGTGTAGTCCTCACCGCAGATATTCATTGTAATATGATTTGCCATAATGACCCTCCTGTCGGCATTGGGTATCGATAGTAATACATTATTTATTATACCACAAAAATCCCATGGGAAAAGGATTTTTCCCAAGAAAGGTGGAATTTTCTGAAAAAAGCCCGGTGACCCTTTACGAAAATGAGGATTTCGTGTAAAATAGACTATCTATGAGAACCCAAGAGAAAGGAGGGTGCGTATGGGCGGCTATATTTTGCGGCAGGAAGAGGAGAGCCTGGTGCTTCCCGCCGGGGCGGTGGATCGTCTGGTGGACAAAGGCAACGGCGACGCCGCGCTTTTATATCTGACGCTGATGCGTCTCTCCTCGGCCGTGACACCGCAGGAGCTGATGCGCCGTCTGCGCTGGAGCGAGCTGCGGCTGGACGATGCGGAGACAACGCTGCAGCAGCTGGGCCTTTTGGAGCGGCGCCGTCCGGAACCGGCGATCGAACCGGCGGAGGAGCGCCCCAATTATACCACGCAGGACGTGGCGCAGATGCTGGAGGAGGACACAGCCTTTGACCAGCTGCGCCGCCAGACGGAGGAGCGTCTGGGGAAAAAGCTGAGTACCCCGGATCTGCAGATCCTGGCAGGGCTTTATGATAATGTAGGCCTGCCGGCGGATGTGATCTATCTTCTGGTGAATTACTGCATCACCCGCTCCAAGAAGCGCTACGGCGAGGGACGGCGTCCCACGCTGCGCCAGATCGAGAAGGAGGGCTACTATTGGGCCCGCCGCGGTATTTTCGATCAGGAGCGGGCGGACGAATATCTCCGACTCTGCGCCCAGCAGGAGGAGCAGCTCTCCGGCTATATGCAGGTGCTGGGTCTGGGCCGCCGCGGGCCGGTGGCCAGCGAGGAGAAGTATATCCGCAGCTGGATGGAGCAGGGCTTCCCGCCGGATGTGGTGGCGCTGGCCTACGATAAGACGGTGTTTTATAAGAAAGAGCTGAATTGGCGGTACTTAAACGGCATTTTGCGCCGCTGGCATGAGAACGGCTGGCACACGGTGGAGCAGGTGCAGCAGGGCGACAGCCGGAAGAAGACCGAGAAGAAGACGGAGCATGTATCCGATATCGACAAGTATATGAAGTGGTGAGGAGGGGAATAGGCGATGGCATACGATGGAAAGGTCATGCGCCGGGCGCTGGCCCGGTTCGATGAGGATAAGCAGCGCCGCGCCCAGCAGTTTGAGGAGCGACGCCGGCGGATTTTTCAGCAGGTTCCCCGTCTGGCGGAGATCGATATCGAGCTGCGCAGCACCATGTCCCAGATCATTTCCAAGGCGTTGCAGCGCGGCACGGATCCGGTTCCGGCCATTCAGGTGATCCGGGATAAAAATCTGGATTTGCAGCGGGAGCGCGCCGCGCTTTTGCGCAACGCCGGCTACGAGGAGGATGCGCTGGAGGAAAAGCCCAACTGCCCTTTGTGCAATGACAGCGGCTATCGGGGAAGCGCCCTTTGCCAGTGTCTCCAGAATTACTATGCCCGGGAGCAGATCGCGGAGCTGAGCCAGATGCTGGATATGGGTACGGAGACCTTCGATACCTTCTCCTTTGACTGGTATTCCACGGAGCGGGGCAGTTATGCACGTTCCCCCCGGGAGATGGCAGAGCACAACTTTGATGTCTGCCAGGACTACGCCCGCCAGTTCTCACCCCGCAGCGGCAATCTGCTGCTGTTCGGTGCGCCGGGTCTGGGGAAAACCTTCCTCTCGGCGTGTATGGCGCGGGTGGTCAGCGAGAGCGGCTACTCCGTGGTCTACGATACCGCCTCACGCATCTTCTCCCGGTTTGAGGACGCCAAGTTCCGCCGGGATGATGAGGACAGCTCCGATGAGGATGTGAACCGCTATTTGAACTGCGATCTCCTCATTGTGGACGATCTGGGCACGGAGATGATCACCAGCTTTGTCCAGAGCGCCTTCTACCAGCTGGTGAACCAGCGGCTGATCGAGGGGCGCAAGACCGTCATCAATACCAACCTGAACCCCACGGAGATCGGTCGGCGCTACGGCGCACAGATCCTCTCCCGGATGGAGGGGGAATATGAGATCCTGCCGTTTATCGGTGAAGATATCCGCCGCCTCAGACGCGAGCGGCAGGCGTAAGTGAAGAAAGTGCAGTCCCTGCAGGGGCTGCACTTTTTTGCGACGGTGACAGAATTGTCATACAGGAGTCACCCGGCTGTCACCTGCGGCGGATAAGCTATTAGTCAGCTGAGAGACAGAGGAGGAGAGGACTATGGAAAATCCGCAGAGGGCAAGTGCGCCGCAGCGCCGACGCAAGCGCCGTCGGCAGCGGAAAAAGCGTATTTTGCGGGCGGTGTGCCTGCTTTTGGTGACGGTGAGCCTTGTGCTGGCGGCGCGGTGTGTCGCAAATCCGGAGGCCCTGCGGGAGACAAAGAGCCGGATCGACGGCGTTTTGCAGCACTGGCCGACAGGCCGCGGCAAAGCCGTGCTGGTGGTGGATCGGGGCAGCGATACGGTGCTGCTCTCCCAAAGGGAGCACAAGCGCTGTTTGCCTGCCAGCCTTGCAAAGCTGTTTGTGATTGAATATGCTGCCACGTTTACAGAACTGGATGACGTGGTGCAGGTGAACGACGCGGCGCTGGCGCTGACAAAGCCGGAGTCCTCCGTGGCATGGCTGGAGCCGAAGGAGTACTATCTCCGGGATCTCTTTGCGGCCATGCTGGTTCCCTCGGGAAATGACGCCGCCTATGCCGTGGCGGATTACTGCGGCGGCTTGCTCGACCCTACGGCGCAGCCCGGAGGAGAACGGGTGGCGGTTTTCGTGGAGCATTTGAACCAATATCTCCGGCAGCAGGGCTATGAAGATACGGTGATCTGTGATCCCAGCGGCTTTGATGAGGAGTCCTATACCACGGCGGAGGATCTATGCACCGTGGCCGGGCGGCTGCTGGAATATGACTGGGTGCGGGAGATCGTGGGGCAGCTCTGGTACGCGGCGGAATTGCCGGATGGAACGACCCAGTCGTGGAAGAATACGAACCAGTTTTTGGAGCCTGTCTCCGATTTCTATAACGAAGATGTGGTGGGCATCAAGACCGGCTCACTGCCGGGAAATTGCCATCTGATGGTACTTTATCAGCAGCACGGCAGGGAGTATCTGGTTTGCAGCCTGGGCGCTCCGTCCGACACCGCCAGATATGACGCGGTGGCCGATATTTTAAAGACGATTGACGAGTCGGCTGAATGAAAAGGAGAAAGTGCATAGCGAGGTAAAACGGGACGCCCGACTCTGGACGCCCCGTTTTTTTGCGCTGTGGGTTAAAAAATGGCGATTTCCCGACAAAATCCGGGGGATTTTTCAACCTCTTGGGCATAAAATGGGGTCAAAAGGAGGGGTCAACATGAGATTTCCGCAGAGAGGGGAGTTTTTATCCTGCCGCGTGCGCTACATAGGGGTAGATCGCATCTGTCCCAATCCGCACCAGCCGCGCCGCACCTTTGAGCAGGAGGCGCTGGAGCAGCTGGCGGACAGCATTTCCCGCTATGGGATTTTGCAGCCGCTGACAGTGCGCTCCGTGGCCAAGGGCTACGAGCTGGTGGCAGGGGAACGGCGGCTCCGTGCCGCCAAGCTGGCAGGGCTCCGGGAAGTGCCCTGCCTTCTGGCGCAGGTAGGGGAGGAGGACTCGGCGCTGCTGGCGCTGATCGAAAACCTGCAGCGGCGGGATCTGGATTTCTGGGAGGAGGCCGAGGCCATCGCGCGGCTCATCAGCGAGTACCATCTGACGCAGGAGCAGGCGGCGGAGAAGATCGGCAAGTCCCAGTCGGCGGTGGCCAATAAGCTGCGGCTGCTGCGACTTAGTATGCCGGTGCGGGAGGTACTGCAATCGGCGGAATTGACGGAGCGCCATGCCCGCGCCCTGCTGCGCCTTGGCGATGAGGCCCAGCAGCTGCAGGCGGCCCGCACCGTGGCGCAGCGTGGCTATACGGTAGCGCAGACGGAGAACTATGTGGAAAAACTCCTCGCGGAGGATCGCACCACGCCGCCCCACGGGCGCAGTACCTACATCATTAAAGATGTGCGGCTTTTCCTCAACAGCGTGAGCCGTGCCATGGATGTGATGCGCCGCAGCGGCGTGGATGCTGCCTGTGGCCGGCAGGACACTGAGGAGGAGATTTTCCTCACCATCCGGATTCCGAAGCGGAGAGAAAAAGCGGTTGTTACGAAATTGTAATGTACTTTTGCTCGAAAAGCGATATAATAGAAACAACTATGTCGAGAACAAGGCATAAGTACCGTAACTGAAGGAGGAACCCTGTAATGAGCAAGGAGAGAGAAGAGCTTTTGCAGGAACCCGTAGAACCGCAGAAGAAAGAAGCGCAGAGCGAAAAGGAGCAGCCAGACGCTGTAGTCGTGGACGAGCCGGGCGGTGAGCAGGGGGAAATGCCCGATCTCATCGTGTATAACGAAGAGGATTTCCCGCCGGAGGAGGAAATCCCCCAGAAATGGTGGAAAAAGCCGGTGTGGATCACGGTGCTGGCCGTGGCGGCGGCACTGGTGCTGTGCTATGGCGGGCTGTGTGTGGCCGCCAGCATGAGCAAAACCGTGGCCGGCCGGGTCTATGTGCTGGATGTGGATATGGGCGGCCTTAGCCGTGAGCAGGCGGCACAGCGCTGGGAGCAGGAGCAAGCGGCGCTTTTGGAGCGCGCTGCCATCCCTCTCACCATCGAGGACGAGACGCTGGGCGAGGTGACGCTGCAGCAGATGGGTGCTTCGGCAACAGCTGAGGCGGCCGCGGATGCGGCGTGGAACGTGACCCATGAGAATGCTTTTCTCGGTGGATGGCATCTACTGCGCAGTTGGTTTGCCGATACGCATGTCAATCCCCGGTGGACTGTGGACAGCGGGACGATGCGCCGCTGTGCGATGGAACTGAGTGAGGAGACATATACCACTGCCGTGGACGGCGCGTGGCGTTTGGATGAGAAAAAGACCGATGGGTTCTATGTGACCCGTGCTGCCGATGGCCATCGCCTTGATCCGGCGCGTCTGATGACGTCGCTGCGGACAGCGCTGGACACGGGCGATTTCTCGTCGGTGGCGTGCGACTATCTTCCTGTGGTTGGAAAGCCGCTGGATCTGGATGCACTCCACGAGGAGATTTGCGGAGAGGGTACCAGCGCCATGTACGACAAGGCCACCGGCGGCTTGACGGAGGAGCGTCTTGGCGTGCAGTTCGACCTTGCCCGGGCCAAGGAGATCATGGAGCAGGCAGAGCCCGGTAAGGAAGTGGTGATCCCTGCTGCCGTTACCTTCCCCAAGGTGACGAAGGAAGAGCTGGAAAAGGTGCTCTTCCGGGATGAACTGGGCAGCTATACCACCTATGTCAGCGGCTCCTGGGGCCGCATCAAGAATGTGGAGATCGCGGCAGACAGCGTCAACTACTGGGTGCTCAACCCCGGTGAGAGCTTCGGCTATAACGCTGCCATCGGCCCCACCACGGCGGCCAACGGCTATCATCCCGCCCCCAGCTATGTGGGCGGCAAGACCGTGGACGACTACGGCGGCGGTGTGTGCCAGGTTTCCTCTACGCTCTATTACGCCACGCTGCTGGCCAATCTGGAGATCGTCACCCGCTACTGTCATCAGTATGCCCCCAGTTATATCCCCTTTGGCTGTGACGCCACGGTCTATGACGGCCCCATCGATTTTGTGTTCCGAAATAATACGGACTACCCCATCCGCATCGTTACCAGCTGGTACGGCTATAATCTGACAGTGACCATTCAGGGCACCAAGGTGGACGACAGCTATGTGCAGATGGTCACCTCCATCGAGGGGGAGTACCCCTATGAGACCATCTATCAGGAGGTAGATGATCTGGCACCCGGCGTGGAGGTAGTGGACCAGACCCCCTATACCGGCTATACCGTCTACGCGTGGCGCTATGTGTACGCCGGTGACGGCACACTGATTTCCAGCGATCTGGAGTCTGTGAGCAATTACGATTCCCGCGATATGATTATCAGAGTGGGCAAGCAGCGTCCCAAGCCCGAGCCGAAGCCGGAGCCGCCTGCACCCGACCCCAAGCCCGAGCCGCCTGCGCCCGAGCCCGCTCCGGAGCCGACGCCAACGCCCACACCGACCCCGACACCCGAGGGCGGTGCGGCATAAATAGTGACTGCAGCCTAACATAAAAAGGGGGGCGCATCCCACAGGATGCGCCTCCTTTTTATTCGCTATCTGCGCCGCCGTATGGCCCATCTCCGGCAGGCAGATGCGCATTTGAGGGCGGCTACTGCCACGCGGCCTTGCCCCAAAGTGCCTCCGATGCGAAAAAAGAGCAGCGCGCTGCTTTTCCCACACCCTGCCGAATCGGGGCGGGGAGCACGACAGCATTGAAAAGGTGGGCGGGCAGACGGGGCAGCGAGAAAATATTTTCGCCAAGGGGAGGGGGACACCGCACCGCAATATTTTCAGCCAAAGCGCCAAAAGCCGGGCCGTTTCTCTGGAATCTTCCGATAAACCGTGGTATAATAAACCGTTAAAAGGACAACGCGTCCCCGCGGTGGTGGGGACGGAAAGTGAGATCAAGAAAGGGGGACGCCCATGGGTGATACCATTGCCGCCATTGCCACAGCGCAGAGTCCCAGTGCCATCGGGATATTGCGCGTGACCGGGCCGGAGACCTGTGCCATTCTGGACCGGGTGTTCCGCCCAAAGGGAAAGCCGCTATCACAGCGGGAAAATCGAAAAATGGTGCTGGGCGACGTGCTGGATCGTGAGGGTCGGGTCATTGATAACGGCCTTGCGGTGCTGTTTCGCGGCCCCAACAGCTACACCGGGGAGGACAGCGGCGAGATCCACTGCCACGGCTCCCCTCTGGTACTGCAGGAGGTGCTGTTGTCCCTGTTCCAGGCCGGGGCGCGGCAGGCCAAAGGCGGCGAATTCACCCAGCGCGCCTTTTTGAATGGCCGCATGGATCTTATCGAGGCCGAGGCGGTGGCCGACCTCATTGACGCGGAGACGGCCGAGGCCGCCCGCAATGCGGCGGGGCAGATTTCCGGCGCCATCAGCCGTGGCATCAACGAGATCTACGACGATTTGATGGACATTACCTCCCGGTTCTACGCCGTGGTGGACTATCCCGACGAGGACATCGAGGACTTGCAGCGCACGGCGATGGAAAAGACCCTCGGCAGTGCCGAGGAGAAGCTGGGGGCGCTGCTGGCCACCTTTGACCGGGGACGCATTATGAAGCAGGGGGTGCCCACCGTCATTTTGGGTCGGCCCAATGCGGGAAAATCCTCCCTTTTGAATGCTCTTTTGGGCTACGACCGCGCCATCGTCACCGATGTGGCAGGTACCACCCGCGATACGGTGGAGGAGAAAGTGCTGGTGGGACGGACGCTGCTGCGGCTCATCGATACCGCCGGCATCCGGGAGACGGAGGACGCGGTGGAGCGCATCGGCGTGGAGCGCAGCCGCGACGCGGCGCGGCAGGCGGATCTGGCGCTGCTGGTGCTGGACGGCTCCCAGCCGCTGACGGAGGAGGACGAGGCTGCCATGACCATGGCGGAGAAGGCTCCCCACCTCATTGTGGTGCTCAATAAATGTGATCTCCCCGGCGGAATTGATGAGGACACGCTGCGCCGCCGGTTCCCCGGCATCAGCTGCATCTCTGCCAAGACGGGGGAGGGACTCACTGCACTGACGGAGAAGATCGAGGAAATCTACGCCGCAGGCAGTGCCAAAACGGGCGAGGTGCTCACCAATGCCCGGCAGGCCGAGGCCGTGGGCCGTGCGCTGGAGGCCGTGCGCCGTGCCCGGGAGGCACTCTCGTGGGGCATGACGCCGGATGTGATCCTCACGGAGGGGGAGCAGGCGCTGGAGGCGCTGGGCGAGCTGAACGGAAAGCACATCCGTGAGGATCTGGTCGCCACGATTTTCTCCCGCTTCTGCGTGGGGAAATAGTGGAAATCGAGCGTTCTGTATAATGATATCATAAAAAAATATTGCAAAGGAGACGTCTTTATGAGCGAATATATCATCATGACCGACAGCAGCTGTGATCTGTCTGCCGCCGAGGTGGCAGAGCTGGATCTGACCGTCGCCTCCCTGTCCTTTGAAATGGACGGTGAGAGCTATTTGGATACTCCCGACCATGCGGATATGCCCATGGAGGAGTTCTATCGCCGTCTGGACGCAGGCGCCCAGTGCACCACCGCTGCCGTCAGCGTGGGCCGCTTTGTGGATACTATGCGCCCCATTCTGGCAGCGGGCAAGGATATTTTGTACATTGCTTTCTCCAGCGGCCTGTCTACTACTTATCAGTCCGGCTGCATCGCCGCTGAGGATCTGCGTGAGGAGTTCCCGGAGCGGAAGATCACCGTCATCGACTCTCTTTCCGCCTCCCGCGGACAGGGAATGCTGGTGTATCGCGCCGTGCAGGAGAAGAACAAGGGAAAGACCATGGAGGAGGTAGAGGCCTTCGTCCGTGAGGCCATCCCCGGCCAGTGCCACTGGTTCACCGTAGATGACCTCTATCATCTCAAACGGGGCGGCCGCGTCAGCGCCACGACGGCACTGGTGGGCACGATGCTGCACATCAAGCCGGTGATGCACACCGATATTGAGGGCCACCTGACGCCCGTGGGCAAGGCACGCGGCATGAAGGCCGCGCTGAAGGCGCTGGTGGACGGCATGGAGAAGCTGGGCGTCGGCGATCTGAGCCAGCAGACCGTGTTCATCTGCCACGGCAACTGCCCCGACAACGTGGCGTTCATCTCTAAGGAGCTTCGTGACCGCTTCGGCGTCACGGATATTCGTCCCGAGTTTATCGGCCCCGTGATCGGCAGCCATACCGGCAGCGGCACGCTGGGTCTGTTCTTTGTGGGTCGCGAGCGGTAAAAAGAAAACGGAGGATAGGCACTTATGCAGTGGTTAGAGCTGAAAATTGATACAACCTCGGCGGGCTTGGAGCCGGTCAGCGAACTGGTGGAGGCACAGGGAATCACCGGCCTTGTCATTGACGATGAGGCGGATTTCAAGGATTTTCTGGAGAATAACCACCAGTATTGGGACTATGTGGACGAGGATCTGATGAAGGAAAAGCAGGGCGTGTGCCGTGTTACCTTCTATGTCTCCGCCGACGGTGAGGGCTTTGATACGGTGGCGAAGGTGCGCATGGCGCTGCAGGCGCTGAAGGAGGAGCACGCCGAGTACGGCTCTCTTCTGATGACCATGGCCCAGATGGACGACGCCGATTGGGAGAATAACTGGAAGCAGTTTTATAAGCCGATGGAGATCGGCGAGCGGCTGATCGTGGTACCCGAGTGGGAGAAGGCCAACACCAAGGGGCGGATTCCTCTTATTTTGAATCCGGGCCTCACCTTCGGCACGGGCAGCCACGCCACCACGCGGCTTTGCCTGACGGCGCTGGAAAAGCACGTTCAGACAGGGATGCAGGTGCTGGATCTGGGCTGCGGCAGCGGCATTTTGTCCATTGCGGCGCTGCTGCTGGGCGCACAGCACGCGTTCGCCTGCGACATTGATGAGAAGTGCGTGGACGTGGCCTATGAGAATGCGGCTCTCAACAACATCGGCAAGGAGCGCTATACGGTGCGCTGGGGCGATGTGCTGTCCGATGCACGTCTCCAGAAGGAGATGGGCGGACAGTATGACATCATCGTGGCCAACATCGTGGCGGACGTGATCATGGGACTTTCGTCCCAGGTGCGGCCGTTTCTGAAAGAGGGGGGACTGTTCCTCACCTCCGGCATCATCGATGACCGGGCAGCAGAGGTGGCGGAGAAGCTCCGTGCCGACGGCTGGGAGATTTTGGAGGAGCGCCACAGCGAGGGCTGGTACTCCTATCTCTGCAAGTGATGGCGTTGTAACAGGAAAATATAAAAGTACCTGCGGCGTGCCGCAGGTACTTTTTTATGCGGACTTTGTTTGGTAAGTGGAGGAATACAATCGTCTGCACCTCAGAAGCACGCGGCGGCATCTTTACAAAATGTTCATTTCCGTTTCA
>JAHHSH010000021.1 GCA_020025345.1 Oscillospiraceae bacterium
GGGGGCGGCGTGATAAGATAGGGAAAACAAAAGAAAGGCGGCAAAACTATGAAGAAAATTGCAGTGGTTACCGGTGCGTCCAGCGGCATGGGCAAGCGCTTTGCCGAGACGCTGACCAAGTGGGGCAGCAGCTTTGACGAGGTGTGGGTCATTGCCCGGCGTGCGGATCGGCTGGAGGAATTGAAGAACATCCTGCCCTTCCCTGTGCGGCCGTTGGCCATGGATCTCACCAATCGGGCAAGCTTTGCTGTCTATGAGGATCTTTTGAAAGAGGAGGAGCCTGTCGTGGAGCTGCTGATCAACGCCAGCGGCTTTGGCAAGTTCAGTGCATCTGTGGATACGCCCCTCCATGTGAATCTTAATATGGTGGATCTCAACTGCCAGGCAGTGATGGCCATGTGCCAGATGACGGTGCCCTATATGCCTGCGGGCGGTCACATCATCAATATCGCCTCTGTAGCGGCGTTCCAGCCCATTCCCTATATCAACGTTTACGCGGCCAGCAAGGCCTTTGTGCTCAGCTACAGCCGTGCGCTGAACCGGGAGCTGGAGGGCCGCGGCATCGGCGTGACGGCGGTGTGCCCCTTCTGGACGAAGACGGAGTTCTTCGACCGGGCTGTAGTCGAGGGGGAGGAGCTGGTGGTCAAGAGCTATCTTGCCATGTATGAGCCGGAGCAGATCGTCGCCCGGGCATGGAGGGACGCCAAGCGCGGCAGAGATGTGAGTAAATTCGGCTTTGTGGCACGGGCACAGGCAGGACTTGTGAAGGCGCTGCCCCACTCCCTTGTGATGGATGTGTGGATGCGCCAGCAGAAGCTGAAATAAAAGGAGGCACGCCCATGGGAAGAACCATAGCGAAGTATATAGGCATCAGTATCCTTGTGAGCATTGGTGCTGTGCTGTTTGCGGAGATTGCAGGAGACTTTTTCAATGGAATGCCCTGGGGTGACGCCGCCGTGTTGGGTGGAATCATATATCTTTGCATCGTGATGGTCGTATGCACAGGCGTGATCCTGCATCATATCGACAAGAGGAATAAAGATCGTTAGATTCAAATAAAAACCCGCCGCAGATTTCGATTCTGCGGCGGGTTTATTATATTGCTTTTAAGAAAGCGTTACCTGTACACCGTTGTGGTCTACCGGCAGGGGAAGCTGTATCCAGTGTCCCGGCAGCTCTGACAGGCGATGAGTCAGCACCTCGTCAAAACTTTCGTCCTTAGAGAGGCACAGCAGCGTGGGGCCTGCGCCGGAAATGCAGAAAGCGAGAGCGCCGCAATCCAGAGCCAGCTTTTGTACTTGCTCATAGCCGGGGATGAGGGAACTGCGGTAGGGCTGATGCAGTCGGTCGGTCAGAGAGACACGGATGAGATCACCGTCACCCTGTTCCAGAGCCTTCAGAAGTACGGCGGCACGAGAGACATTAAAAACGGCGTCGCTGTAGGGGACTTCCTTGGGCAGGACGCCGCGGGCCCGATGGGTACTCAGCTTAAAATCCGGGATCAGTGCCGTGAAGCGCAGGGCGGGGTGCACATCGTACTGGGCAGCGACAGGATGGCCGTCCTCCACAAAGGAGGCCACCAGTCCACCCAGCAGAGCGGGAGCCAGATTATCCGGATGCCCCTCAATGTCATTGCAGATGCCCAGCAGCTGCAGCGGGGTGTAGGGGCTGCCGTGGAGGGCATTGGCCGCGGCGGCACCGGCGGCAATCAGAGAAGCTGAGGAGCCAAGACCACGGCAGATAGGGATCTCCGTGTGCATCGTGATGGAGAGACCTGACATAGGCAGTCCCAGGGCATCCATCACGGAGCGGTAGGATACCACAGCCAGATTTTTCTCGTTGCAGTAGGCTTCCTCACAGCCTGCAAAGTGCAGGCCGGAGTCGATCTCCTCAAAAGTAAACGTGTTGTAGAGCGCCAGTGCGCAGCCGAAGGTATCAAACCCGGGGCCGATATTGGCAGTGGTAGCGGGGACGCGGACAGTTACCACTGCGCCTCACCCACTTTCTCCAGCACATAGTCCAGCATTTTCTCCCGGTCGATCACATCCCGGTGGCGCACCGGTAGATCGGCCAGCGAGGCCAGATTTTCCGGCACAGGCACACCGGTGTGCTGGTGGAGCTGCTCCATGAGGGCAAAGGCATCCTCGCAGGGGGTCTTACCCAGAGCGGAGAGGACGGCAGCGGGGAATTTATAGGGGGAGGCGGTGGAGAGCACCACCACCGGAGCATCATCTGTACGACGTGCCATGAACTGGTCTGCCACGGCCCAAGCCACAGCGGTATGGGGATCCAGCAGATAGCCGGATTCCTTCCAGACACGGCCGATGACGGCTGCCGCTTCGGCGTCATTGCAGCAGCCGCAGCCAAATTCTGCCTTCAGCTTGCTCAAGATGGCATCGCTCACTTGATAGTGACCGTCACGATTCAGCTGCTTCATCAAGGAGGCCACATACTCGTTATCGCAGCCGGAGAGCAGGTATAAAAGCCGCTCCAGATTGCTGGAAACCAGAATATCCATGGAGGGGGAAGTGGTCTTGTGGAAGGGACGGCGCTTATCGTAGACGCCGGTGGTCAAAAAGTCGGTGAGGACATTGTTGGCGTTGGAAGCGCAGATGAGCCGGCCGACCGGCAGACCCAGAAGCTTGGCGAAGTAGCCAGCCAGAATATCACCGAAGTTACCGGTAGGCACCACAAAGTGCACCGGCTGACCGGGCTTGATGCGGCCGGAATGAACCAGATCTGCGTAGGACTTAAAGTAATAGGCAATCTGGGGAGCCAGACGGCCGATATTGATGGAGTTGGCGGAGGAGAGGCGGATATGCCCCAGATCCCGCTGGGAACAGGCGGCGAAAATCTCCTTCACACCGGTCTGGGCATCGTCAAAGTTGCCGCGCACAGCACAGACGCACACATTTTTACCCGGTTGAGTGGTCATCTGTGCCTGCTGAATGGGGGAGACGCCGCCCTCGGGGTAAAAGACGATGATACGGGTGCCGGGAACATCCCGGAAGCCCTCCAGAGCCGCCTTGCCGGTATCGCCGGAGGTAGCGGTGAGGATCACGATCTCGTCGTCGGAGCCCTCCACATCCCGGGCAGCCGTCATCAGACGGGGCAGTAAGCTCAAAGCTACATCCTTAAAAGCGCTGGTGGGGCCGTGGAACAGTTCCAGCACGTAGCGATCCGCTACGGACACCACGGGCGTCAGATCGGGAGCGGAGAATTTGCCCTCGTAGCCCTTGTGCACCAGAGCATTCATGTCGGGAAACTCCGGCAGCAGCGCTGCGAGAATGGAAGCAGACATATCCATGGGCTCCTGCTCCAAAACGGAGAGCCAATCGAAGTTCAAATCATTGAGGTCATCTAGAATATAGAGGCCACCATCCGGGGCGATGCCGTTGAGCACGGCACAGGTAGAGGAGGCCTGCAGACGGTGGTCGCGAGTGCTTTGATACATCATACAACGTGCTCCAATCTTTTTCTTGCATTTTGCATAAACATATGATACTATGTCTTCAAAGAAAAAGCAAGTGTTTTTCTGATGGAGACGCGCAAAAGACAAAATATAGGGATTTTTGGTGGAGGAAAACGCCTGTGTAAGGTGTGATTTTCTCCCGAGAAAGAGGTAAAAATATGTTGAAAGTACTCAAGTTCGGCGGATCGTCTATGGCGGACGCTGTGCAGTTCGCCAAAGTAAAGGCGATTGTGGAGGCAGATCCTGCGCGGCGGGTGGTGGTTGTCTCCGCTGCAGGAAAACGGTGTAAGGACGACCATAAGATTACCGACCTTTTGTATCTGTGCCACGCACATATTCAGTATGGAGTTTCCTGTGACGGAATTTTTGATATGATCCGGCAGCGCTATCTGGACATTCGGAACGATTTGGGGCTTGCTACCGATCTGGAGAGCGAGTTTGCGGCGCTGCGCAAAAAGATGGATACGGGCATCTCCAAGGAGGAGCTGGTCTCCCGCGGCGAATACTTTGCCGCGCGGCTTATGGCGGACTATCTGGGCTTTGATTTCCTGGATGCCGAGCTGTGGCTGAAATTCAAGCTGGACGGCACCGTCGATCAGGAGGCCACCTACGAGGCACTGCAGCGGGCGGCTTCGGGACGCTGCGTGGTAATCCCCGGCTTCTATGGTACCATGCCCGACGGCACCATTAAGACCTTCACCCGCGGCGGCAGCGACATTACCGGTGCGCTGGCGGCGGCAGCGCTGGATGCCGATATTTATGAGAACTGGACGGATGTGTCCGGCTTTTTGATGGCCGATCCCAAAATTGTCCAAGATCCCCAGCCTATCGAGCGTATTACCTACGCCGAGCTGCGCGAGCTGAGCTACATCGGTGCCCAGGTGCTCCATGAGGGCACCATCTTCCCGGTGCGGGAGAAGAACATCGCGCTGAACATCCGCAATACCAACCAGCCCGACCACCCCGGCACGATGATCCGGGAGGCTTTCGACGAGCAGGAGGTGCCGGATAACCGCTTCATCACCGGCATTGCGGGACGGAAGAATTTCTCTGTGATCTCTCTGACCAAGAGCGGCATGTCCTCTGAGGTGGGCATCCTGCGGCGGATTTTGGAGCTGCTGGAGAAATACAACGTCTCGGTGGAATATCTCCCCTCCGGCATTGACTGTGTTTCTTTGGTGGTGGCCACGGACAAGGTGGCACCCTGCATCTATCAGCTGATGGGCGATTTGCAAAAGGAGATCAAACCCGACAAGCTCCATGTCATCGACAATATCGCCATTGTGGCGGCTGTCGGCCGAAAGATGGCGTTCAAGCCCGGCAGCTCCGGTAAGATCTTCGCCCGTCTCGGCGAAAACGGCATCAACATCCGCATGATCACACAGGGGCCGGAAGAGCTGAATGTGATCGTGGGTGTGGATAACAAGGACTTTGCCAACACGATTCGTGTGTTGTATGATAGTTTTGTTAAGTAAAGGAGAAAGAGCAATGAAAATCGGTATTCTGGGCGCCACCGGTGCGGTGGGCCGTGAAATGATGAAGATTCTGGCCGAGCGCAACTTCCCGGCCGATGAACTGCGACTGCTGGCCAGCCCCCGTTCTGTGGGGCAGAAGCTGGAGTGGCAGGGCCGTGAGTTGGAAGTACAGCTGGCCTGCGACGAGGCCTTTGAGGGGCTCGATATTGTGCTGGGCGCAGCGGAGAACGACATTGCCGAGCGCTTTGCACCCGCTATCGTCAAGGCCGGTGCGGTATTTGTGGATAACTCCAGCGCGTTCCGCCTCCACCCCGATGTGCCGCTGGTGGTGCCGGAGATCAATCCCGGAGATGTGAAGAACCACAAGGGCATCATTGCCAACCCCAACTGTACCACGATCATTTCTCTGGTGGCTGTCAATGCCTTGAACGCCGACAGCCCCATTGAGACCATGATCGCTTCCAGCTATCAGGCGACTTCCGGTGCCGGTGCTGCCGGCCCTGTGGAGCTGATGGAGCAGGTGGACGCCATCCGGCAGGGAAAGAGCGTGGAGCCCAAGGTGTTCCAGCATCAAATCGCTTTCAACGTCATTCCCCAGATCGGCGGCGAGGCCTTTGAGGGCTACACCTCCGAGGAGATGAAGCTGCAGAACGAGGGACGGCGCATCATGCACCTGCCCGACCTGCGGGTCAGCTGCACCTGTGTGCGCGTGCCGGTGGTGCGCAGCCACAGTGTTTCTATTCTGGTGCGCACCAAAGAGAAGATCAGCGTGGAGCGCGCCCGCGAGCTGATCGCCAAGGCACCCGGCTGCCGTCTGGTGGACGATTTGGCCAATAAGTCCTATCCCATGCCGCTGGATACCAGCGATCAGGATATCGTGTTCGTGGGTCGTATCCGTGAGGATCTGACGGCGGACAACGGTCTGAATATCTGGTGCTGCGGCGATCAGGTGCGTAAGGGCGCTGCCACCAATGCTGTGCAGATCGCAGAATTGCTCATTCAGTAAAATTATTAATATGCAGAAAAAAAGAGGGAAGCCGTGGGAGGCTTCCCTCTTTTTTGCATGTTGTTGAAAAGCGTGGTCGTGCTGGTGTGGAATTTTATTCCATAGATTTTGAACTTTGCATGGAAACGAGATGCACACATTTAGCGTGCGTCTCGTGCAGCAGCCATTAGTGTCGGAACCAGCCGGTGTTACCAAGCGAGAGATCCATAAGCAGCACAATGAGCACAAAGGCGGATAGCCCCACAAAGAGGGAGATAAAAGTCAGTTTTTCTTTTTGTTCCTTGTGGAGCAGGAACTTTAAATCAGAGATGGTGTCCTTGAGATCGGCAATGCGTAGTTCGTAGAGTTCTTGCATTGTTTCCTCCGAAGGGGTGGATGCGGCAGCAGACGGTGTCTCTTCTTCCGGAAGGGCGGCTTCCATGACTTCCTGCAGCTTACAGACGACCTCATGGCTGGGACTTACCGTAGTGCCGGAAATGGTGTTTCTTACGGTGGAAACAGGGATGCCTGTCAAATCTGACAGGGCCTGCCATGAAAGGCCGCTGCGCTTTTTCAAAGCTTTCAAATCGTCGGCAACCATATTTGATCACACTCCTTGCTGAGATTTGACAGGGGAAGAAAAAATCCGGACAGGAAAATGCAGAATCTGGGTAATTCCCAATGCTGCAGATGTGTGATACGCTGAGTCCATCAAAAAGAGGAGGGATTGCATATGAGTTTCAGAAAATGGATTGGGCGTTTCTTCCATGCGCTGGCAGTTTGGCCGGATCACCCGTCTAAGGATAAGTAAAATGGTATGTAACTATTTATAGCATAGCCTCTTTGGCGGAGACTTGTCAAGTTTAGAACCTGCCAAGTTTATAGGGAAAAGAACGTAAAAAAAGAACGGTATGCAGTGCGTACCGTTCTTTTTATTGCCAATATCCTTCTGCCATTTGTGTGGATGGTTGCGGAAATTTTCCTTTTTTTAGGCTTCGCCGATAGTCTCCCGCAGGAAGGGAACTTCGGCGCGGACGGTGTTCTGGTCTACTTCCAGCTCTACAGCGGTAAAGGGACGCTGAGTAGCCTCTACGTCTGTACCGTACAGGATCAGACACAGGCGATTCCCAGCCCGAACCGTGTGATCCATAGGTACCATAGAGAACTTGTAGTCGTAAAACTTGCCGGGCTCAATGGCGTCTTTACAGTAGTTGTTACGTCGGTTCTGGGCGTTCATCCAGCCGCGGGTAATCACCTTGAAAGGGGAAGGGGCTTCTTCCACTTTGAAAGACTTCAAATCAGAGGTCGGCGTATGGAGCCCCCAGAGAATACCGCCGGGTGCCACGACTTTTTGCTCACAGGTCAGACGATTCTGGGCGCCCACTTCCACCAACATGGCGCTGAGGATGGCCGTGGGGCTCTGGCAGGCGGCCCGGAAAGAAACCTGAACGGTGCCGCTGATGCGGGTGTCCTCTGCCAGAGGAGCCGTGAGATAGCGCAGGCAGTGGTCGTGCTTCTTTGCAAGAACCAGTTGGGAAAGCCACTCGGCAGCATTGTCTCGACTGCGATCATACACGGTAGCAGAGAGATCATCCATAAAGTGCCCACTCTCCTGCGTAGGAGTCAAGGGCAAAGTCTCCGACGTCTTTGCGGCGGGGAAACTCTGGGAAGGCTGCCAAACCGTCTGATCCAGATTACTCTGCACCAAAACGTTGGGCAGCTTCTCGACTACGCCGTTATCAATGCCGTAAAGGAAGTGGTCCAGCCAAAGGTGCAGCATCTCGTTGATGGGGCTGCCCTCCAGATCGTGGATATAGATATGGGCGCCCTGGTGCAGCACCATTTTGCAGGGGATGCCCTGCTTTTCCAGAGCTGCAAAGAGATTGGCGCACTGGGTGGGCTTCACGTTCCAGTCGGCCAGACCGTGGACGATAAATGCAGAGGCTTTCATTTTGGACACGGCGTTCAAGTAATTGCGCTGATCCCACCAGCGGCTGTAGTTGCCGCTGTCGCGATCTTCTGCCGCTACCATGTTTTCCAGCCAGGCCGCGTAATCCGCTGCGACGGGGGCATAATCCTCCGGGTCTTTGGCACGGCTGAAGCAGTATTTGGCCAGAATGTCCAGATCGTCACCCTGCCAGCCAATGGCGGGCAAATTAAGCCCGTTGCAGCGGTAGTAGTCATACCAATTGGAGATGGCTGCTTCCGGGATGATAGTCTCCAGACCATCTACGCCAGTGGAAGCTACAGCGATGCACATGGTGCCCAGATAGCTCTTTCCCGACATGGCCACCTTGCCGGTGCACCAGTCTGCCTTGATTTCGATGTTATCTGTTCGGTTGGTAAAAGCACGGCAGCGACCGTTAAGCCAGTCAATGACTGCACGGAAGGCGGCCGTCTCTTCCGGAGAGCCGCAGCAGTTGAAGCCCTCGGAACCACGGGTACCCAGACCGCCGCAAAAGACCGAGGCATAGCCACGGGAGTTGAAGTAGCTGTACCAATCGCTGATGCAATCGAGAGGGATTTCCTCCGTGGGAGCTGTCTCGGCATAGCCGGCGGTGATGCGCTGTGTGCGCGGCTCGGAAAAATGAACCTCTGCAGGATCAAAGGTTACATCGTCTTGCGTAATGTGCTGCTGAGGATAGGCCTTCACGTCCTGATCCACAGAGTGGGGAACGTACCAATCCTCGTTACACTCCAGCATGTAGGGGTTAGCTACGTAGATAGCAGGCACCTTCATGCCCTGTGTGGTTTCCTGAGGACGGCGGATATAGACGGCAATCAGATCCAGTTTGCCGTCGCCGTCGGTGTCCACAGGCGTCTCCACATAGACCTTTTCAAATAGACAGTTTTGGTAATCAAAGACAGGCTGTGTGCGGCCGTCTTTTAGTACAATGTTCGGTATAGTGTGTTCCAAAAAGGACCCTCCTTAATCTTATGGGGATTAGTTCGCCTGATTCTTTTTCAGGAAACGCTTCCAGATCAGAACGATGACCGAGCCCAGAAGCAGCATCGCGATGAGGAACAGGAAATAGTAGCGGTAGCCGGTGACGCCGGGGTAACCGTCAATCAGTGTACCAGCCAGCAGCGAGCAGAAAATCTCGGGAAGGTAACCAACGGTGGAAATAATACCGGCCGCCGTGCCGGAATACTGCTCGGGGATTTTGCCTTCGTCCATCATGGCCCAAGTCAGGGCGTAGTTCACGTTATAGAAGAAATAGATGACCAGGAAGAGAATGACGAACGGCCAAATGGAAGCAGGGGACAGAGGCAGGAACAGGATGGCTGCCGTACCGATTGCCATGGCGATGAAGGAGGTGAACAGTAGATTGCTGGTGCCCACCTTATCGGCAAGATAGCCGCCGCCCACATTGGAGAGAGGGCACAAAAAGCGCTTGAATGCGGCCAGAATTGCGCCGAAGGTGACGCTCATGCCGAGAATGGAAGTACCATAGGGCGTGAAGTAGTAGAGGGACAGGGTAAAGACATAGTTGCAGAAGGTGACCAGACCGATGATCCAGATGGCGGGCATCTTAATGACCTTACCCAGATCCTTGAAGGTGATTTTTTCGCTTGCTTCGATGGTGGAGCCGTCTCTCATCTTCCAAAAGACCAGCAGACCCACGAGGACGGTGAGAACGGAGTAGAAGATGATGACATAGCGCATACCTACCTTGTCATCCATATTGCTGGCATGCAGGCCAATACGGAAAGCAGCTACCGCCAGAGGAGCCATGATGGCTGCGGTGACACCACGGCCACCCTCGAACCAGCCGAAAGATTTGCCCTGGTCCTCAGAGCTGGAGAGAATACGGACGGCCTTAACACAGGCGGGCCAGAAAGCAAAAAGGGAAGTAAAGCCCCAAAAGGCATAAAGAGCCACCAGCATCGGGAAAGTCAGCGGCAGCAGGTGCAGAAAGCCGCCAAGACCGGTACCAATCAGTGATACGGATAGCAACAGTCGGATGCTGACACGGTCGGCAAGATAGCCACCGAACAGATAGGAAATCATGCCAAATACGCCGAAAATACTGCCGAATACGCCCATTTGCGTATTGGTCAGGTGGTAGACTTTCAAATAGGCATCATAGTAATCATAGCGGAAATACGGCAGGCCGTAGATGATGGCGCCGCCGGCGGCAACAAGGAGGATCGTGATGAAATTGCGTGCTGTTTTTTCACCCATCCCCAGTTTTTTGAACATAGACATTTGCGATAACTCCTCTTTTAATTTTTCAACTGATAAATCTCGGTGTATTTATTCCGAAGGTAGCTGATGAAATAGGTGCTGCGCAGTGGTTCGCCCGTTGCCCGGAGTACGAGCTCTCCGGGAGAATAGATAGCACCGAAGCGGTGCACATGCTCTGCCAGCCATTGGTGGATGGCATCAAAGCGGCCCTCGGCAAGAACCTGTTGCAGCGGTCCTAAGCTGCGCTCCATGGCGGCGGCAAACTGGGCTGCCATCAAGTTGGCGGTGAGATAGCCAGGGAAGTACCCTATGTAGCCTGCGGCCCACTGGATGTCCTGCAGGACCCCGTCGCGGTCATTGGTGGGATTTATGCCCAGATAGGCTTTATATTTTTGCCGCCAGACGTCCGGCAGATCCCGGACGGTAATACGGCCATGAATGAGATCCTTTTCCACCTCGTAGCGGATGAGAATGTGCAGAAGATAAGTCAGCTCGTCTGCGTCATTGCGGATGAGCGTCGGCGTGACTTGATTGACTGCGCGGAACATAGTTTCCCAATCCGGCACTGCCAGTGAGGGACACAGTTCCTTCATTTGGGGGAAGAAATGACGCCAGAAGCCAGCGCTGCGGCCAATGATATTCTCATAGAGACGGGCTTCCGCCACCTCAGTGCCAAAGGAGGCCACTTCATCCAGAAGAGTTCCCAAAAGCTTTGGATCAATATCCTGCTCATAGAGACCCATGCCGCCCTCATGCAGTGTGTTGAAAAGTCCGGAGCGGAAATCCTGCGGGGTGTAAGTGGTAATGATCCGTACATCTCCGGGCGAAGCTGCCAGGGTAGTGGGGTGAGGGCCTTCATCCAATCGTCCGGCAGAGAAATCAAAGCCGATGGTCTCCAGTACGGCATGGGACAGGCGCTGTTGCTCGCCCATGGGCATAGTAAAGCACGCTGGCGAAATAACGGGCTGTGCAGCGGAGTGCTCACGTACGGATTGCAGCAAAGGCACCACAAAATCCCGCAGTTCCCCTGACAGTTGGTCCATCTCCTGGACAGTGCTCCCCGGCTCATAGAAACTCATCAAGGCATCGTAGGGGTCATCCTCGTATCCCCAGTAATCAGCAAAGGATTGGAAGGTTGTGACAATTTGCTCCAAATAGGGGGCAAAAATAGAAAAGCGGTTCTCTTCCCGCGCCTGTTCCCATACTTGCTCAGCATTGGCAATGAGAGAGATATAGGCGCTATATTCTGCCTGTGGGATTTTACTGATGTAGATGTAACTATTCCGCACTTGGCGAACCATGGCGTTCACTTCTACGGTGTTTTCCTTGCGTCCGTCAAAATAGTCTACCAGCTGCCGCAGTTCAGCAGACTCAAAACGCTCATAGAGACGCGTTCCCAGAAAGGACATGACTTCGCTGCGATAGGCAAGTCCCTTTTCCGGCATATGGGTCATCTTGTCCCAGTAGAGGGTGGAATTGAGTGTGTGCTTGAGATATTCAATTTCACGGATCAGTGTCCGAAGACGCTCCAATTTTTGCGCATAGAGATGAGAATCGCTCATGATAAATCCTCCTTTGTGTCCACAGTGACCCGGTTATATTTTCGAAGTCCGACCAGCAGCAGTATACAGGCCACAACATAGATGACAGATGCGATATAGTAGGCGGTACGATAGCCCTCTTGATGGACAAATAGGATATTCCCGGTAAACCAGCCGCTGAGAATACTGACCAGCCCCGCTGCCAGATTGATGATAGAGCTAAAGGCTGGGCGAAGTGCCGATGGCACCAGCTCCATAGATAGGGAGCTGTCTATTGGCGAGCTGAGGTTGATAAGGCCTGCGCGCAGAAAGAGTGCCGCGCCTACCACAGGAACCGTAAAGTGTCCAAATCGGTCTCCGTTGGCAATCAGCAGCATGAAGGGCACGGATAATAGAGCCACGCCGCCCAGCGTGACAATCTGCCCGAAACGCTTGACCACTCTGGGAGTAAAGAGAAGGAATACCACAACCGCCAGATAGGACAGCGACACCAGAAGCGAAGAGGTGGCGCGGTCAATGTGTAGATTGCGGTTGAGAAAAATGGTGTAATAGGAAGTAAATAATCCCATACCAAAAGAAATCAGCACCCAGTAGGTGAGATAAATGAGGGCGTCCCGATGCAGCAGTGCATGGCACATTTCCTGCAGACGCTGACGCCAAGCAACCCGTTTCGATCCCACAAATCGGTAGTCTTCAGAGCGTTCCCGAATCAATAGGACAGGGATCAGCCCCAGTAGAGCAATGACTGCCGTGAGCAGCAAGACGTGCCGGTTTCCTTGGAGGTAGCTCTCACGCAGTTCCGGTGTTAGCTCCTCCATGTGCTCGGTGAGAATCTTGGCATTTGCATAAGTTACGTGTGCCCGCAGGGAAAACATCTTTACGGTTAGTACGCCGCCAAGATAGGTGGTCAGAAAATAGCCCAGATAGCCTGCATAATAGGCCCTTGTATACCAGTCGATTTTGTTGGAGTGGTCGGTAAATGCAGCAATATAGGGAGACAGCATGACATAGTGCAGCTGTATGCCTACCAGCGAAACCAGAGTAGTCAGGAAAAATAAGGCTTCGACCTGTAGGAATACGGCTGATAGCAATGCTACGGCACAGGAGCCGACGCTAAATAAAAGTAAACGCCGATAGCCTACTTTGGGAACCAGTAGGAGAAGCAGTGCACTCAAAAAGGTGGCATAGCCATAAAAGGCCCAGAAAGAGGTTGCGACGGAGCGGGCCACCTCCTGCATATAGTTGACATAGGTATCATAAATGATACCGCTGACCAGGTTGCTGATCGAATAGCTGATGATGAACATAACAATGTTCCAAGTGTTCCTTCGGATGTGCATGGAATTAGTATTTCCCATGTCCGGCCTCCTTATTTGTAGCGGAACTGGGTGAAAAACGGATGCAAATTGTTGAGGGAGAATTGTTGATTGGTGATTGTAATGGGGCGAGATTGTTCTTTTGGCTCCTGCGGCCTGGGAAGAGGCTCGTCTCCCTTTTCAATTATTTCCAGCATAGCAAGAAGTATTTTCGCTTCCCGCTTTGCCTTCTGGAGATTAAAGCGGTGCGTACGCACAGTCGCTGCGCTGATGTCCATAATTTCACTGGTCTGCTCTGTACTCTTTCGTTCATACAGGCAGGCCAATAGAGTTTTTTGCACATCGGTTAGACCGCAGAGCATCTTTTCCAATCCCAGCAGAGACCAAAATGCTCCGGCATGTATATCCTCCACATGCTCTTGCATGGCACGCTTTGCCGTGACGCTCCGTCCACGGCTCTGGTAGATGACACCATCTTGAAAGTGTTCCCCACAAAAAATGCAGGTGCAATCGCCGTTGTCCTGCTCTGTGTAGCCGGAGCACAGATCCGAAATAGACAGTTCTTTGAAATCTTGCACGGTTGGCTCTTCCGTTTTTCTTTTGGATGTTGCCATAAGACACCTCTTATTTCTAAACAATATTGTGAATCGTTTACTATTAAATGAATGATAATATTTTAACGTTTATATGTCAATGGAGAATCCTTCAATAAACGAATTTTCGGCGTTACTACGAAAAAAGCCTTTTGCCACTGGCACTTTTCCAATTATAAATCGCGGAAAGCGTTGCAGGACAGGGGAAAAATGGATTTATATAACTTGCACAAAATCGAATAATAATCACATTTTTGGAGGTGAATTTTGGGACGCTAAAGCGATTTAGCAGGGACGGTGTAAGAATTTGGTATGTGAAAACGGTAGACTCACTGTAATGCAAGGATAGAAGGCCGTGGGCACTTAATTAAATATGCCGCAATAGATATCTGGCGGGAAAGAGTAATCCGGAAGATGCGGCGAGTATAAGAAAAGAAGGCAGTGGAGCAAAGCCCCAGCTGCCTTCTTTTAGCACTACGAACCCTCGGCTTAGCCGTGGGCATAAAAACAGGCCGCTGCTAAAGCGGCCTGTTTTAAGAATATGCGATTGCTGAATTTTTCTGCTTATTTGGGGGTGCCTCTGGTAAAAGAACCTTTTGAGATCACAGGTAAGCATCCCTTTTAATTTGAAAGAGAGGTATTAGCCGATACCGCCGTAGACGATACCAAGGATCAGCACCAGAAGGGTGATACCGCAGAAAACATATTTGCCGACGGGCTCAAACCATTGACCAATGGGCTTGTCAGCACCCTGCTGTGCTTTCTCGCGGGCAAATTTGGGGCCGCATACCCAGAAGAGCATGACACCGGCCATCAGAGCGCCCAGCGGGCAGAGGTAGATGGAGCAAACATCCATCCAGCCGCTGACGATTCCCTCAATGCACACGCCTACCACGGTAGCGATTACCGCCACGATCCCCACGGCCTTGGCGCGGGAGAGGTGGAAGAAGGTTTGCAGCGCCTCCACCGGCGTCTCAAAGAGATTTACCAGAGAGGTGAGGGAGGCGAAGAGCACAGCCAGGAAGAAAATGAACATGAATACGCTGCCCCCGGGCATCTGCTTAAAGACCGTGGGCATGGTGATAAACATCAGGGGAGGGCCGGAGGCGGGGTCCAGACCGTAGGCAAAGACGGCGGGGACGATCACGAAAGCCGCCAGCAGTGCGGCCAGCGTATCAAAGAGGGCGATGGTGTTGGCCGAGCGGGGAATATCCTGATCCTTCTTGAGATAGGAGCCATAGACCACCGTACCGGTACCGGCCAGACTCAAGGAGAAGAAGGCCTGCCCCAGTGCATAGATCCATGTCTTGGGCTGCAGGAGATAACTCCAGTCGGGGATCAGCAGATAGCGGTAGCCGTCCATGGCGTGATCCAGAGTAAAGATGCGCACAGCCAGTACAAGAAACATGACATAAAAAAGAGGAATCATGAGTTTATTCATCTTCTCGATGCCGGACTGAATACCAAAAATCATGACAGAGAAGGCAATGGCAAGGCCCAGAATGTGCCAGCCAACACAGCCGAAGGCACTGGCAGTGGAGCCGAAGTAAGCGCCGCTATTTTCCGCCGCCATGACGCTGCCGGTGATGGAGCCAAAGAGAAATTTCAAGATCCAGCCTACCACGACAGAGTAGCCGATGCCCAGCGCCAGACCGCCCAGTACGGGGATGACTGCCAACAGCGTTCCGGGATTCTTTCCCTTACCGCGCAGTTCTGTGGCCTTGCCAAAGGCACCCAGCGTGCCGCTTTCCATAGCGCGGCCCAGCGTCATCTCGCCGATGAGGCCGGTATGACCCAGCAGGATCACGCACAGCAGATACGGAATCAGAAAGGCGGCACCGCCAAGCTGCCCCAGTCGATAGGGGAAGAGCCAGATGTTGCCCATGCCAACGGCCGAGCCAATGCAAGCCAGTCGGAAGCCCCACTTACCCGAGAAGCTGTCCCGGGCCAGAGAAGTTTGATCACTCATAAAAGTATCCTCACAAACACAAAAATCATTTTAATATGTTAGCACAAAAAAGCAAATGGAGCAAGAGGAGAGTAAAAGAAGGGGAAGTGTTCGATTTTTACCTCAAATACCCAGCAGCAGGGGAACCAGTACAGGTACCAGCGCGCTGAGAATTACGCCGGAGACGAAGGAATAGACGGTGATCTCACTGCTGGTGGATTTTTCCACCAGCGGCAGGCACACATCCATGGCAGCGGCACCGGGCATACCGGTGGTCTCCACATAACCGATTTTCTGCGCCACCAGAGGAATGAACAGAATGGACAAAAGCTCCCGCAGTACGTTGTGCAAAAAGGAGATGGCGCTGGCGGTGACATAGCCGGCATCCATGATGATGCCGGGGGCCAGAGAATACCAGCCGAAGCCTGCGCCGATGGCCAGAGCTTCCCGGAGACTCAGCCCCATGAGCATACCGGCAATCCCGGAGCCCAGCAGGGTGAAGACGACTGCGGCGGCGGGGAAGGCGAGTACCCGCACACCGACCTTTTTGAAGTTTTCCACAACGGCGGGGTCCAACCCCAGATCAATGCCTACAAAAACCAGAAGACTGCACAGTCCCAGCTTGATGCCGAGGCTGATGTATTCGTCAAAGGCGGGCATATTTTCGGCGAAGATCCGGCGGATGGCGAGATACCCCACAGCCATGCCGCCTACCACAGCCAGAACAATCAGCAGAGTCATTCCACCGACGCTGGCGTTAGCGTCTGCACGCTCCGGGGCGGCACTTTCCTGAGGAGACGGGCAGTCGGCCGTGTGGGCAGCGCCCTTGAGATGACCGAACTTATCAATGCCCATGAGCTTGCGCGTAAGGTAGATGCCCAGAATGGAGAAGGCAATGGTGAAAACCGTAATGATCAGTGCCGCCAGACCGATAGAACCCAAGTGGGCAGTGACCTCTTCTTTAGCGCCCATCTTCATGCCCATCATCAGTACCAGCGCAAAGAGAAAGACCGTCTGAGCTGTACTTACCCAGTGCAGACGGCTGCGATAGGCGCGGCTTGCGTGACCAATGATATAGCCCACTAATGTGATTCCCAGATACAAACAAAGATCTCCCATTACTCATTTCCCTCACTTCATAGGATCGAGGCGCTTCGTCGGAAAGCGACTTTTTTGCACATTATACCATAGTACCTGTCATTTGTCATCAGAGAACGGTGCGGAGAGGGATTGACCGGGATGCTATAATGAAGGAAAAAGAAAGGGGGAGTCGCATATGTTCGGTGCCATCTGGGGTGATGTGGTAGGCAGCCCCTACGAATTTGACGAAAATAACTGTAAAGCCAAGGATTTCCCGTGGCTGACGGAGAAATCCCGTTTTACCGATGATTCGGTGATGTCCCTTGCAGTGGCAGATGCGTTGCTGGACGCACCGGAGGACGCAGATGATGCGTGTCTAAGACGTCGGTTGATTCATTCTATGCAGACGATCGGTCGGCGTTATCCGGACTGCGGCTATGGTCCTCGCTTTCGCTTGTGGGTACACAGCGACGATCCCCGACCCTATCAGAGCTACGGCAACGGCAGCGCCATGCGCGTCGCCCCGGTGGCGTGGCTCTGCAGTGATCTGGAACGGGTGCGCCATGTGGCGCGCTGTACGGCGCAGGTGAGCCACGATCACCCGGAGGGAATCCGCGGCGCAGAAGCCGTGGCGGCAGCCGTTTTTCTGGCCCGAACGGACAGGGATAAGACGGAGATCCGGGACTATGTGGAGCGGGAGTTTGGCTATGATCTTCACCGCACCTGCGATGCGATCCGGCCGGGCTATCATATGGACGTCAGCTGTCAGGGCTCGGTGCCGGAGGCGATCATCGCCTTTTTGGAGAGCACAGATTTCGAGGATGCCATCCGTACAGCTGTCTCCTTGGGCGGCGATTCCGATACGCTGGGCGCGATTGCCGGCAGCATTGCCGAGGGATTCTATGGACTTACCGAACAGCAGAAGACAGAGATCCTGGGCTATCTGACGCCGGATCTCCGAAAGATTGCAGAGCGTTATGCCCAGGAAGTGGAGCGCCGCGGGCAGTGAATGGCGGACAAAGCAAAGAGTATAGCTTGGCATAAAAAAAGTGAGGCTGATGATCAGCCTCACTTTTTTATGTTGTGGATGTTGTTTCCTCAGCCAGCCAGACGGCGGGCGGCTGTGAAGACGCTGTTGTAGTAGGGATCGCTGTTGAGATTGTGGAGTTGTACCTCTTCTCTGCCGTTGGTAGAGGCATGGACGAAGTTGCCGCCGCCCAAGTAGATGCCGCCGTGCGTGGTGGGGCCGCTGCCGTAATCGGGGTCAAAGAAGAAAACCATATCGCCGGGTTGCAGATTAGAACGGTCCACCGGCGTGCCGTAGCTCAACTGGCCGTTGGTGCCGTGGGGCAGAGAGTAGCCGAACTGACCGTAAACGTACATGATAAAGCCGGAGCAGTCAAAACCGCTAGGGCTGGAACCGCCGTAGACATAGGGATAGCCTAAGAAAGAGTAGGCCAGATCCGCAATCGCTTGTCCTGTGGCGCTGCTGGAATTGCTTCCGGAGGAGCCGGAACTGCCGCCAGAAGAGCCGGAACTGCCGCCGGAGGGACCGGAACTGCCGGAGTCTTCTGTGGCAGGCTTGGAAGCGCAGGGAGAGGCGTAATCGCCGGACACATAGCCGCTGCGGCTGCCGTCAGAGACATAAAACCAACCGTTTTCAAAGCCGGTCAAGGCGAGATATGTATTCTGGGAGAGGGTGGCGACAACAGAACCGTCTGTGGAGGCGGAAGAGCGCATATGCAGCGCATCGGTGGTGACGATCACATAGCCGCTCAGTCCGTCGGTGCTCTGATGTATTGTTACCAGATCGGCGGAAATATAGCCGGACTGTTGATCATAGCCCACTTGATACCAGTTGTTCTCCTGAGAGAAAATGGCAACCACAGTACCACTGCTCAGCTCTGTAACAATAGAGCTGTCGGTGGAAGGGCCGCTGCGTAGACGCACGCCGCTGTCGTTGACAACACCGGCAGCCAGTACAGAGGTGGAGGAGAAGGGTAGTGCCGGGGCAGCTTCCGCCGGGGAGGACTGTTCATCATCCTTAACGGACGAATCTTTTTGTGCCTCATCCTGCTTGGCGGGATCCTTTTCCGGGGCGGAAGAGGATTTGGCGGGTGCCTTGTCCTTTTCAGCAGAGGGCTGCTTTTCCGTGGCGTTTTGCGGCGGGACATCCTTCTTGGCATTGTCGGAAGATGCGCTGCACCCCACGCTCAAGAGCAGCAAAAGGGCGGACAGCAGCGCGAAAAGGGAGCGAAATGCGTGTTTCGTCGTATGGCGCATAGAAATCTCCTTTGTATTTTGGTAAAAAAAGACCGGCAATTACTTGCCGGCCAGTGCACGCTCTAACCAAATGGAACCAACGTCCATTGCGGCATAGAGGCTGTCTTTTTCAGACTTTTTGACGATGCGATCCCGGGACTTGGCGTTGGGATCGGTCAGCTGCAGCTGTACGGATACACGGGTGGCCACGTCCATGTCCTGTTCCTTCTTGGTTTCGAGGATCTGGAACATCACAATGTATTTGTCGGCCATGCTGCCGTAGTAGATCAAGTTGTCAATGCGGCGCAGCGGATGCTTCTTGTAAATCAAGGGCTGCACTTTCTTTGATTCTGCCATAATTATTGCTCCTTTGAACTCATTATTACTTAAAGTGTAGCACAATGTGGCCACTGTGTCAATTCAAACACTAAAAAGTTACGAAAACTCTATAAAAAAGCGAGAAAAACCGGCTGCGGGAGAAATCCCACAGCCGGAAAAGATATTTCTTTATAGACCCAGGTAGTTGCGTACCAACACCTGCAAGAGCTCATCACGGTCAATCTTGCAGATCAGCGTACGGGCACTCTTATAATTGGTAATGTAGGTGGGATCCTCCGAGAGAATGTAACCCACCAGCTGATTGATGGGATCGTACCCCTTCTCCTTCAAGGCCTCATAGACAGAGGTGAGGATATGGCGGATTTGCTCGTCTTTATCTTCGACGGCATTAAACTTTCTTGTGAAATCGTCCATGCAGGCTGACCACCTTTCGTTGAAACTGAGTCAAGTATACCTTGTTTTTTTAATTCTGTAAAGAGGAAAAGCGAGAAAATCACCGCAGAACGGCGCCCAATTCCTCTTTCAGCAGGCACAGGATGCTCTGAACATCCTCGTCGGCCTCTTCGCTGGTGATGCTGCGCTCATCGTCACGCAGCGTCAGATTGAAGGCGACGGATTTCTGTCCCTGCGGGATGCCGGTACCCTCGTAAATATCGAAGAGAACCACGTTCTTCAAAAGGCCCTTGGCACCGCGGCGGATGCAGTCCTCCAGCGCACCGACTGTCACAGCCTTGTCGCAGACAACGGCGATGTCGCGGGTGACGGCGGGGAACTTGGGCAGGGGGGTATAGGTGGGATCGGCACCCTTGACGGCCATCAGCAGATCCAGACTCAGCTCAGCGCAGTAAAGCTGGGTGTCCACGTCGTAGTTCTGGGCCACCAGAGGATGGATCTGACCCATGACGCCCACGGCCTTGCCGCTGACATAGACGGTGGCGCAGCGGCCGGGGTGATAGGAGGGATTGTCGGTGCAGGCCTCATAGCGGACATCCGTGGCACGGATATCGGTGAGGATGGCCTCCACCAGACCCTTCAAAGAGAAGAAGTCGGTGCCGTCGCCATAGGCACCCAGCGTCAGCATCTTCTTTTCGTCGCACAGGTTCTCCTGTCCGTTGGGCAGATAGATACGGCCCAGCTCGTAGAGGCGGGCGGACTTGTTGCGGAAGTGATCGTTGCGGCTGAGAATTTCCAGCATGGAGGGTAGGGTGGTGGTACGCATGATGGAGGTGTCCTCGCCCAGAGGGTTGAGGATCTTCAGACTCTCGCGGCGCTTGTCATCCTCCGGCCAGCGGATCTTGTCATAGCAGGTGGGGGAGATGAAGGAGTAGGTGATGATCTCGTCACAGCCCACGCTGCGGCAGATGGCACCCAGCTGACGCTCCAGATTCTGCAGCTCGTCATAGCCGCCTTGGGTCGTCTCGCCGCGAACCAGCGTGCAGGGGATGTTATTGTAGCCGTGGAAACGGGCTACCTCCTCAGCGAGGTCCGGCATACGCAGCACATCGCCGCGCCAGGAAGGTACGGTGACCATGTCGCCGTTCACCTCGAAAGCCAGCTTCTTGAGGATGCTGACCATCTCCTCGCGGCTCACATCGGTGCCCAGTAGGGCGTTAATCTTCTCCGGCTCCAGCTTCAGCACGGTGGGCTGGGGAACGAAGTTGAGAATATCAATGACGCCGTCCAGTACTTCACCGGCGCCCAGCAGCTCTACCAGCTCGCAGGCGCGGTTCACGGCGGGCAGGGTGTTCATGGGATCGAGACCCTTTTCAAACTTGGCAGAGGCCTCCGTGCGCATACCCAGTGCCAGAGCACCCTTGCGGATGCAGGTACCGTCGAAGTTAGCGGACTCGAAGACGACGTCCACGGTGTCCTCGGCGATTTCGCTGTTCTCGCCGCCCATGATACCGGCAAGACCCACGGCGCGGTGCTCGTCGGCGATGACCAGATGGTTGGCGTTGAGCTTACGCACCACGCCGTCCAGCGTGGTCAGCTCCTCACCGGCCTCGGCGCGGCGGACAATGATCTTGCCGCCCTTGACATAACGGTAGTCGAAGGCGTGCATGGGCTGGCCGTACTCCAGCATCACATAGTTGGTGATATCCACAATGTTGTTGATGGGGCGTACACCCATAGCGCGCAGACGCTCGCGCATCCACTTGGGGGAGGGGCCGATCTTCACATTGCGCACCATGCGGGCGGTGTAACGGTGGCAGAGATCGTCGGCAGGCGTCTCTACATCCAGAAGCTCGCACAGGTTGCCCTCGCCGCCGCCCTTTACCACAGGCTCGTGCAGATGGAGGGGGGCATCGAAGGTGGCGGATGCCTCGCGGGCAAGGCCGATGATGCTCAGGCAGTCGGGACGGTTGGGGGTGATCTCAAACTCCACCACATGGTCATCCAGACCGATGATCGGCTTGATGTCATCGCCGGGCTTCACACCCTCTTCGTTGAGGACGAAGATGCCGTCGGGGATGCAGTGGGGGAACTCTGCCTGCTGTGCGTGGAGGTCAGCAAGGGTGCAGATGGTGTCGGTCTTGGTGTTGTAGGCCACCAGATCGCCCTCGTGGAGGTTCATGCAGCCGGTGTCGGGGCAGGCGGTAGCCTCGCCCAGATCCAGACAGGTGTGGAAAAGACCATAAGAGATGGTGGAGCACTCCAGCACCTTGGCAGCCACCACAGGCCCGAATACCTTATCGCCGGGCTTGATGTCGGCGGGAATGGAGGGCTTTTCTGCGTTCAGCGGCTTGTAGTCGCCCAGAATAGCGGCGGCAGTAATTGCGCCGTAGGGGAAGTCGCGGGTGTCCAGACCCAGCTCAGCAAGGCCGCAGAACATACCGTTGGAGGCAATGCCGCGGAGCTTGCCCTTGGTGATCTTCACACCGCCGGGCAGGGTGGACTTGTGAAGCGCCACGGGGAAGAGATCGCCGGGATGGATGTTCCATGCGCCGGTGACGATCTGGATGGGCTCCTCCTGTCCCACTTCCACCTGGCAGACCCACATATGGTCGGAGTCGGGGTGGCGCTCCATGGAGAGGAGCTTACCTACCACAACGTTGTTGATTTCGGCGCCCAGATCCTCGGTGACCTCCACTTTGGAGCCGCTGAGGGTCATAGCCTCGGAGAAGTCTTTATCGTTTGCGTCAACGCTGACAAATTCGTTGAGCCATTTTCTGCTTAAATCCATTATTTATTGCCCTCTCTTTCTTAGAACTGCTCCAAGAAGCGTACATCGTTTTCGAAAATCAGCCGCAGATCGGCGATCTTGAACCGGCCCATAGCCATACGTTCCAGACCCATGCCGAAGGCCCAGCCGGAGTAGACATCCGGGTCGATGCCGGACATCTCCAGCACGCGGGGGTGTACCATACCGGCGCCCAGCACCTCAATCCAGCCCTCACCCTTGCAGGTGGGGCAGCCCTTGCCGCCGCACTTGTGGCACTGAATGTCCATCTCGCAGGAGGGCTCAGTGAAGGGGAAGTGATGGGGGCGGAAACGGGTGACGGTGCCCTTGCCGTAGAGCTTCTCGATGACGGTGTTGAGGGTGCCCTTCAGATCGGCCATGGTCACACCCTTGTCGATGACCATGCCCTCCACCTGATGGAACATGGGGGAGTGGGTGGCGTCCACCTCATCCTTACGGTACACGCGGCCGGGAGCCAGAATACGGATGGGGGGCTTCATGGTGTCCATAGCGTGGATCTGCATGGGAGAGGTCTGGGAGCGCAGCATGACCTTGCTGTCCTCATCAAAATAGAAGGTGTCAGACCAGTCGCGGGAGGGGTGGCCCTCCTCGGCGTTCAGACGGTCAAAGTTATAATAGGACAGCTCCACTTCGGGGCCGTCGAGAATGGTAAAGCCCATGCCCACAAAGATATCCTTGATCTCGTCCAGGGCCAGATACATGGGGTGCTTGTGACCGATACGGACGGGCTTGCCGGGAATGGTCACGTCCACGGCCTCGTCCCGGAGCTGCTGCTCCAGCTTGGCGGCGGCCAGACGATCGCGGGCGCAGTCGATGGCGCTCTCCAGTGCGCTGCGCACCTCGTTGGCGATCTGTCCCATGATGGGGCGCTCCTCGGGGCTCAGCTTGCCCATCTGCTTCAAAACGGCGGTCAGCTCGCCCTTCTTACCCAGATACTTGACGCGCAGGGCCTCCAGTTCCTCAGTAGCGGCGCAGTGCTCAATGGCTTCCAGCGCGCTTTTGCGGATGACTTCCAGTTGCTGTTTCATGATAAAAACCTCACTCCTCCAGTAAGATATACAGAATTTCGGGACGAAAAGGCATGAAAAAAGTCCTTTCCTCCCACAATCGGGACGAAAGGACGTAATACTTCCGTGGTACCACCCAAATTCGCAGATATAGCTGCGCACTCGATTCCCCATAACGGAGGATGACCCGGCCGCGCATTTCCTCGCGGCAGCTCCCGGACGAACACAGCGATCCCGCCCTGCGCCGGCTTTCAGCCCATCGACCGGCGCTCTCTGCAGGGGGTATTATTCACTGAACTTTCCGTTCAACGCTTTTTCACTAATATAGTTATTTATATCATAGTCGGACAAAAGTTGCAAGGGGAAATTTCTCCGCGATTCGCCGAAAAAATCTCGCCTGCAGCAAAAAAGCGTGGTATACTATTCATAATACGGAAAGGAGCGATGGCATGGAGCGGATCACACTTAAATATGTGAGAAAGCAGCTTCCGCAGCGGGATCCGTGGGGGCATAAGGGCGATTTCGGAAAAGTCCTGTGCCTTTGCGGCAGCGTGGGCTATACCGGCGCGCCGGTGTTTGCCAGCCGGGCCGCGGTGCGAACCGGAGCGGGACTGGTGTTTTTAGGTGTTCCCCAGACCGTGTGGCCGGTAGCTGCGGTGAAGAGTGATGAGGCCATGCCGTTCCCACTGCCGGAGCAGGGGGGAAAGCTGTCCCTTGCTTCGGAGGAGGAAATTCGCCGCCGCGGCGCAGATTGTGATGCGGTGCTGCTGGGCTGCGGCTTAGGACGCAGCGAGGAGAGCGACGAGCTGTGCCGCCGCCTTTTGACACTTTCCAAACCGCTGGTGCTGGATGCCGATGGCATAAATGCGCTGCAAGGTCATATGGATGCATTGGAGTGCCGACGCGGTCAGGTGACGGTACTGACGCCGCACGAGGGCGAGTTTCTCCGCGCGGGCGGAGAACTGTCTTTGGGCCGGGAGGAGGCCGCACGGCGTTTTGCTGCAAAGTATGGCGTGTACCTTATTTTAAAGGGACATGAGACAATTGTGGCAGCACCGGACGGGCGGATGACCATCAATACCACCGGCAATTCCGGTATGGCGAAAGGCGGCAGCGGCGATGTGCTGGCCGGGATGGTGCTCTCGCTGCTGGGACAGGGAATGGAGCCGCTGGCTGCCTGTGCCTGCGCCGTATGGCTGCACGGCCGCGCCGGAGATCTGGCATCGGCGGAAAAGGGAGAGCGGGGCATGACGCCTTCGGATCTTCTGGCGCAGATCCCCTATGCTTTATTGGAAACAGAGTAGAGAAAATACGGGATACGGAGAGCCTTCCGAAATGAAAATCGGAGGGATGAACCGTGAAAAAAGTATGGGTATGTCTCCTTGCCTTGACGCTCCTTTGCGGCTGCAGCAGCCGGCAGGAGCAGGCGGAGAAAATACAACAGAGTTATGGCACACTGGAAAAGGTGACCATGGAGGCCGAAGCGGTGGTGCATTTGGCGGAGGAAAACCGCAGCTTCACTGTACGCTGCCTGTGGGAGCCGGAGGGCGCCACCACCACAATCCTTGCGCCGGAGGAGCTGAAAGGACTTTCAGCCACCGCGTCGGGGGAAGAGCTGATGGTCAACTGGGACGGAGCGGCGCTGGCGGCAGGGCGGCAACAGGTGCTGTCCCCGGCGGCCTGTATTCCGTGGCTGCTGCACGCGGCGGCGGAGGGCTATCTTGTAGAAGTCGGCGACGAGGTTATCGAAGGCATGGACTGCCTGCGGATGGCACTGGATACCACAGCCCCGGACGGGGAAAAGATCCTGTGTACGATTTGGTTTGCAAAGGACGGCTTCGTGCCGTGCTATACAGAATTTTCAAGCGGCGGCACGATCGTGCTGACACTGCGGACTTTGTCCTTTGAGGCAGAGTAAAGAGGAGGAGTAGGAAATGGATTCCACACTAAAGAGAACATGGGCGGAGATTGATTTGGATGCGCTGGAGCATAACTATCGGACGCTGCGGCAGCGGATTGGTGATAAGGTGAAGTTTCTGGGTGTGGTCAAGGCGGATGCTTACGGTCACGGTGCCGTACAGGTGGCCCATCTCCTGCAGGAGTTGAAGGCGGATTATCTGGCGGTGTCCAGCGTGGATGAAGCCATGGAACTGCGCAATCACGGCATTACCATGCCGATTTTGATCTTGGGCCACACCCCTCGGGAACAGGTGGGAAAGCTCATTGCCAACAAGATCACCCAAGCGGTCACCTGCCGGGCTAAGGCCGAGGAGTACAGCCAGGAGGCGGTGCGCTGCGGCGGCGAGCTGACGGTACATATTAAAGTGGATACGGGTATGTCGCGGCTGGGCTTCCTCTGCGAGGGGGAGCACTTTGCCTCCGGTGTGGCAGGGATCTGCGAGGCCTGTGCTCTGCCGGGGCTGCATGCTGAGGGAATTTTTACCCACTTTGCCGTAGCCGATGAGGAGGATGAGGAAAGTGCCCGTTATACCAGAGGGCAGTTTGACCTCTTCTGCCGCGTGATTGAGGCTGTGGAAAAGACGCGGGGCGAGCGCTTTGCTATCCGACACTGTGCCAATACCGGCGCGGTGGCCTGCTATGAGGATATGTATTTGGATATGGTGCGGCCCGGTTTGCTGCTCTATGGCTACGGGGAATTTGCCGAAAAGCTGGGCTTGCAGCCGGTGATGACGCTGAAAACCACGGTGAGTACCATCAAGGTCTATGATCCCGGTACCACCGTCAGCTATGGGCGGCTCTACACCGCGCCGGAGACCACAACCATTGGCGTGGTACCCTGCGGCTATGCCGACGGCTTTATGCGCAGTCTCTCCAATCGCTGCTCGCTGATGACCGACTATGGCCCGGCACCCCAGCGGGGGCGCATCTGCATGGATATGTGCATGATCGACCTCACCCATCTGCCGCAGGTGCAGGTAGGGGACGAGGTGGAGATCTTTGGCAAGCGCAACCCGGTGGAAACGCTGGCCGCGGCGGCGGGCACCATTCCCTATGAGCTGACCTGCGCTGTCAGTAAGCGGGTCATGCGTGTCTATTTCCGCAACGGTAAGGAAGTGGAACGGGAGCTTCTGCTGCGCGTTTGATGGACGAAATCATTGGAATGACAGATATAGAAAAAAGAGGAACACAATGACAGAATACTATAACCTGCCTGTACGCTTTACAGAAGAAGAACGGGAAAAATATGCTGCATGGGGCATCAAAAAGCAGAAAGTAGAGA
>JAHHSH010000022.1 GCA_020025345.1 Oscillospiraceae bacterium
GCAAACGGCAATAATTTGCAGGGATTCTTCGGTGGAAAGTCGTGATATAACAACGGAATTAGTGTTGAGAAAGAGGAAACCCTATGCTATAATTAATTCATTATGGGCTCAACTTCGGCTATTGACAGAAAGAGTCCCCATCTGGCGGCAGTATGCACGCTCTCCGGCATACTTATGCCACCCGCGCTATCGAAGGAGGGATGCAGCCGAAGGTGCTGCAGCAGTTACTCGGCCATGCGAGTATCAAAACCACCATGGATCGCTACGTCCATGTCACCGATGAATCTTTGCTCAGCGCTGTCCGTGCATTCGGGCAGGCCAACGAAGGATTACACCAAGTGGTGTAAGATGGTGTAGTAAACAAAGTAAAAACCCGTAAACCATTGAAAATAAAGGAGTTAGGAAAAAAGATGAAATTAGGTATCGTGGGTTTGCCCAATGTGGGCAAGTCAACCCTTTTTAACGCCATTACCAACGCCGGTGCGGAGAGTGCCAACTATCCCTTCTGCACCATCGAGCCCAATGTGGGCGTGGTGGCTGTGCCCGATGAGCGGCTGGACAAGCTGGCTGAGATGTACGAGCCGGACAAGAAGACCCCAGCTGTCATCGAGTTCGTGGACATTGCAGGTCTTGTGAAGGGTGCCAGCCAGGGTGCAGGCCTCGGCAACAAGTTTTTGGAGAACATCCGCCGCACCGATGCCATTGTGCATGTGGTGCGCTGCTTCGATGATGAGAACATCATGCATGTGGTGGCCGACGCCGGTACCAATGTGCCGGTGGACCCGCTGGGTGACATTGAGACCATTGATCTGGAGCTGGTGATGGCCGACCTCGAGATGGTGAACCGCCGTGTGGACAAGGCCACCAAGGCGGCCAAGGGGGACAAGAAGTTCCTCAAGGAGGCCGAGACTTTCAAGAAGCTGGCAGAGCATCTCAACGCCGGCAAGTCTGCCCGTACCTTTGAGGGCAGCGACGAAGAGATGGAACTGATTGCTACGGCAGATCTGCTGAGCCTCAAGCCCATCATCTACGCCGCCAATATGGATGAGGACGGCTTTGCCGATCAGAGCAGCAACAAGTATTTCCCTCTGGTGAAGGAACTGGCGGAGAAGGAGGGGGCACAGGTACTGCCCATCTGCGCCAAGCTGGAGCAGGACATTGCCGAGCTGGACGAGGAAGATCGGGCCATGTTCCTGGAGGATCTGGGCATTGAGAAGTCCGGCCTGGATCGTCTGATCCAGTGCAGCTATGAGTTGCTGGGCCTCATCTCTTTCCTGACCTACGGTAAGGACGAGTGCCGTGCATGGACCATCCGCAAGGGCACCAAGGCACCGCAGGCTGCCGGTAAGATCCACTCCGACATCGAGCGGGGCTTTATCCGCGCCGAGACCATCAACTTCTCCGAGATGATCGCCTGCGGCAGTGTGGCTGCCGCCAAGGAGAAGGGACTTCTCCGCAGCGAGGGCAAGGAGTATGTGGTTCGCGACGGCGATATGATCTACTTCCGCTTCAACGTGTAAGATATGGATAGAAGAAGCGCACCGGCGGTTGTCGGTGCGCTATTCTTGCGATTGTTGCTGCTGGTGTTTTGCGCACGCTTCCGTGTGGGGAAAAGGGCGAGGTGATTCTTTAGATGAAACCATTTTTGAAAAAGCACCCGTACCTGCGCCTACTGCTTTGGAGCGGGATATTGCCGCTTTTGAGTGTGGTGCTGGGGCTTACCTATGATGTGTACAATCCCCTTGGGGACGAGGTAATCCATCCGATCGTGTGTGGAATTGTGAGCGTTACATGGCCTTTATGGTGGCTCCTTGCGGTGGCACACGTCTTTGGCGTGACGGAGCTAATTCTCTATGGCAGTCTTGTGAACGACAAAATGCTGGAGACGCTGGGACTGAAGCGAATTTTGCCCACGGCGCTCATCGCTGCAATGGGCAGCTATTTTTTGATGTGTTTCCTTCAATTTCCGTCTTACAGAGAGGGATGGGGGATATATTTGAAACTGGGAACGCTCTTTGCAGCGCTGCCTGCGCTGGCGGCGGTGCTTGTGCGCTACGGCCTTTGGCGGCATCGGAAACGCCAAATGTGAATATATGTGGAAATTGATCCGGGAAGAGGAGTAAAATAGATGAAATATCAGGCGGTTTTATTTGACATGGACGGAACACTGCTGGATACGCTGGAGGATCTGCGGGACGGTGTGAATTTGGTACTGGAGCGCCGCGGCTATCCCCAGCACACGCTGGAGGAGATCCGGGACTATGTGGGCAACGGTGCCGGTGTATTGATTCGCCGGGCGCTGCCGGAAGGCACGGCGGAGGCGGAGATCAGCGAGGTGCTGGCGGAATATAAGGAATGGTATCGTGTTCACTACTGCACCAAGACCCGCCCCTATCCCGGCGTGGCGGAGCTTTTGGACAAGCTGGCTGCAGCGGGCGTGAAAATGGCTGTGGTATCCAACAAGCCGGATGCGGTCACCAAGGAACTGGCAAAAAAATTCTTCCCCGGCCTGCCCGCCTTCGGACAGCGGGACGATGTGCCCCGGAAGCCGGAGCCACAGATGGTGTGGAACGCCTTGGAGACGCTGGGCGTCAGCCGGGAGCAGGCCTGCTATGTGGGCGACAGCGAGGTGGACGTGGCCACGGCACGCAATGCAGGATTACCTGCGGTCATCGTGAGCTGGGGCTTTCGCACGGAGGAGCAGCTGCGCGCGGCAGGTGCTGCGACCATTGCGGCCACGATGGAGGAACTGTGGGCTGTACTGGCTTGAAAAAAGCCGGAATGGCCGTTGACAAGCATAAAAAAGGGTGCTATGATTAAAAATCATAAGAAAATGCGTTGACGGGGAACCCGCTTGTGAAACTCTACAGAGAGGGGCTCATTTTGGTGTGAGAGCTCCAGAGGGAAACAATACGGTACCGCCCCCGAGCTGCCCACCGAACGCAAGATTGTCAGTAGGCTGGGACGGGATCTCCCGTTACAGAGAACACGAGCGACGGCAAATTTGCCGTAAGCAGGGTGGAACCGTGGAGTAAAGATTTTTTTGCCTCACCCCTGAAACACATCAGGGGTGAGGCTTTTTATTTGTCTGCCCCCAAATCAACAAGGAGGAAACGATCATGTCCGAAGAAAACATCTACACCTTTGAAAATAAGGAGTATCGTCAGACCTACTGGCATACCTGCTCCCATGTGCTGGCGCAGGCTGTCAAGCGTCTTTATCCCAATGTGAAGCTGGCCATCGGCCCTTCCATTGAAAATGGCTTCTACTACGATATTGACTCTGAAGTGGCTTTCACTCCCGAGATTTTGACGCAGATCGAAGGCGAAATGCGCAAGATCTGCAAGGAGAAGCTGAAACTGGAGCGTTTTGAGCTGCCCCGGGAAGAGGCTATCAAGTTCATGGAGGAGAAGGGTGAGCCCTACAAGGTAGAGTTGATCAACGATCTGCCCGAGGATGCTGTCATCAGCTTCTATCAGCAGGGCGATTTCGTGGATCTGTGCGCCGGTCCCCATCTGGACTCCACCGGCCGCATCAAGGGCAACGGTATCAAGCTGACCAGCTGCACCGGCGCCTACTGGCGCGGCGACTCCAACCGCAAGATGCTGCAGCGCATCTACGGTGTTGCTTTCCCCAAGAAGGATGAGCTGGATGCCTACTTGAAGCAGCGGGAAGAGGCGCTCAAGCGTGACCACAACAAGCTGGGCCGCGAGCTGGAGTATTTCACCACGGTGGATTGCATCGGTCAGGGCCTGCCCGTGATGCTGCCCAAGGGTGCCCGTACCATTCAGGTTCTGCAGCGCTGGATCGAGGATGAGGAGCAGAAGCGCGGCTATCAGCTGACCAAGACTCCTTTGATGGCCAAGAGTGATCTTTATAAGATTTCCGGCCACTGGGATCACTATCTGGACGGTATGTTCATTCTGGGCGATCCCCACGATGAGACGAAGGAGTGCTTTGCACTGCGTCCCATGACCTGCCCCTTCCAGTATCAGGTGTTCCTGAATCGTCAGCGCTCCTACCGTGACCTGCCTATGCGTCTGGGCGAGACTTCCACGTTGTTCCGTAACGAGGATTCCGGTGAGATGCACGGCTTGATCCGTGTGCGCCAGTTCACGATTTCCGAGGGTCACTTGATCCTGCGTCCCGACCAGCTGGAAGAGGAGTTCAAGAACTGCCTGGATTTGGCCAACTATTGCCTGGAGACGCTGGGCCTGAAGGAGGATGCCTCCTTCCGCTTCTCCCAGTGGGATCCTGCCAACCCCAACAACAAGTACGAGGGTACTGCCGAGCAGTGGGAGAAGGCACAGGCTGTTATGGGTCAGATTCTGGACGATCTGGGCGTGGAGTACGAGGTCGGTATCGACGAGGCTGCTTTCTACGGCCCCAAGCTGGACGTACAGGTGAAGAACGTGTTCGGCAAGGAGGACACCCTTATCACCATTCAGATCGATATGCTGCTGGCCGAGCGTTTCGGTATGTACTATATTGATGAGAACGGTGAGAAGGCACTGCCTTATATCATCCACCGTACCTCTATGGGCTGCTATGAGCGTACACTGGCACTGCTGATCGAGAAGTATGCCGGTGCGCTGCCCACCTGGATGGCACCCGAGCAGGTGCGCTTCCTGCCCGTGACCGACCGTGCTGCTGACTACTGCGCAGAGCTGTCCAAGAAGCTGTGCGACGATGGTTTCCGCGCAGAAGTGGACTACCGCAACGAGAAGATCGGTAAGAAGATCCGTGAGGCACAGCTGGAGAAGGTGCCTTATATGCTGGTGGTGGGTGACCGCGACATGGAGAACGGTACCGTTTCTCCCCGTCACCGCGCCGATGGCGATCTGGGTGCTATGTCCTTTGCAGAGTTTGAGACGCTGCTGAAGGATGTGGTGGATCGGAAGCTGAAAAAGTAAGCGTAAAAATAGAAAAGAAACTGACCGCCGGGAGCCTGTGGGCTTCCGGCGGTTTTCCTGTTGGCGGGAATGGGACGTGTGAAATGCAGGATAAAATTCTAAAATGCAGGATTTTTGAATGGCTATTGCAAAAAACGGTGGATTACTTGCGAAATGAAAACAGGAAGAAGTAAAGAGAAAAATATTTTTAACGCAGTATTTGGCGATGATAAGTTATTTAAACGGTATAAAGTGGATGATATAGAAATATTTTTAACGGAAGAATACTTTTGAAATGAAAATAAAAATGAATTTTCTTATAAAAAGGACTTGCAAAATGGGGCGGGGCGTAGTAGAATAACACCATCGTAAATAAAGCTTCTGCGAGAAGCTGAGAAAAGGAGCGAAAAAAATGAAAAAGTTTGTAGCAATGATTCTTGCACTGGTCATGGCTTTGAGTCTGGTCGCCTGCGGCGGCGGTGGCAAGGTCAAGATGCGTTTCGTTACCGGTGGTGAGAGCGGCACTTATTACGCTTTCGGCGGCACCATCGCCCAGCACGCCACCAACAATGCTGACGGCATTGAGGTGACCGGTCTGGTGGGTAATGGTTCCCGTTCCAATGTTCTGGAACTGCAGGATGGAAACGCTGAGCTGGCTTTCTGCCAGTCCGACGTGATGGCTTATGCATATGACGGTACGAATCTTTTCAAGGATGACGGCAAGGTGGATTGCTTCTCCACCGTGGCTGCACTGTATAAGGAGCAGGTACAGCTGGTTACCTGCGATCCCAGCATCAAGACTGTGGCTGACCTGAAGGGTAAGACCGTATCCGTAGGCGCTGCCGGTTCCGGCGTGTATTTCAACGCCATCGATGTTCTGGGTGCTTACGGTCTGACGCTGGATGATATCAAGCCCACCTACCAGTCCTTCGGCGATACCGCCAACGACATCAAGGACGGCAAGATCGATGCCGGCTTCGTGGTTGCCGGTGCTCCCACCACGGCAATCGTGGATCTGTCTACCACCAAGAACACCTACCTCGTGGGCATGGACGATGAGCATATCGACGCTCTGCTGAAGGCTTCCCCCTTCTACTCCAAGGCCACCATTCCTGCCGGTACTTATAACGGCCAGACCGAGGATGTGAACACCGTGGCTGTGGGCGCTGTGATTCTGGCTCGCAATGATATCCCTGCTGATGCGATCTATGCGCTGACGGCTGATATCTTTGATAACTACACCGAGCTGGGTAGTTCCCACGCCAAGTACAATGAGCTGAGCATGGATTTCGCAGCTTCTATCACCTCTGTTCCTTACCACCCCGGCGCTGCAAAATACTTCACTGAGAAGGGCTTCAATGTCCCCACTCTGGCTGAGTAATTGAGAAATCCGTAATTGAATGTAACTACGGCGGGGTGTTTCCCCGCCGTAGTATACTTACATTATTCCGCAACATAAAAGGGAAGACACGACCGGAAGGGGCGTATGGTCCCTTGTATGCTGCGGAGAAAAGAGAAATCATCAATAGGAGGTTCCCATGAGTTTGTTTAAGAAAAAGAAAGACACGGCTCCCGCTGTGGACACGACTGCCGCCGTGGCAGGCGGCGAGGACGGCGAGACCGATCTGGACGCAGTAATGCGTAAGTATGACCGTGAGTCCAACACCCGTATCTGGGAGGGCACGGCCAAGATTGTGGTGCAGCTGCTGATGGCTGCATTCTCCCTGTATTGTATTGGTATGACCCTCTGGAGCCGTGCGCTGCCGGAGACGAAGCTGTGCCTGTTTGTTGGTACCATCATTGTGCTGGGCTTTTTGACTTACCCCGCACGGAAACACCATGTCCGTGCCAACTATATCCCCTGGTATGATATTGTGCTCATGATTTTGGGTGCAGGTGCATTCTACTACTTTGCATTCAACGCCATGTCCATGATCGAGATCGCTACCCGTATCCAGCCCATTCATGTGGCGATTGGTGTGGTAGGCATTCTGGTGCTCTGCGAGCTGTGCCGCCGCTGTGTGGGCCTGCCGATTCTGTGCGTGGCCGGTGCGCTGATCGTCTATACCTTCTATAACCAGATGAGCTGGAATCCCGATTTTATGGTGGCGCTGCGCAACATTATCTATAAGCTGTTCTACACCACCTCCGGTGTCATTGGTACGCCCATCAATGTGTGCTACACCTACATCGTACTCTTTATCATCTTCGGTGCGTTCCTGGAGCGTACCGGTATTGCGAATTTCTTTATCTCCCTTGCAAACCGTGTGGCCGGCTGGTCTTCCGGCGGCCCTGCCAAGGTGGCAGTTATTTCCTCTGCACTGTGCGGTATGGTGTCCGGCTCCTCTGTGGGTAACACTGTGACCACCGGCTCTGTGACCATTCCCATGATGAAGAAGACCGGTTATAAGCCGGAGTTCGCCGGCGCTGTGGAGGCGGCTGCTTCTACCGGCGGTCAGATCATGCCCCCCATCATGGGTGCTGCCGCTTTCCTGATGGCTGAGTATATGGATCTTCCCTACATGGAGGTGGCTGCGAAGGCAATCCTGCCCGCCGTGCTGTATTTTGCCGGTATCTTCATTGCCGTCCATCTGGAGGCAAAGAAGCTGGGTTTGAAGGGTATTTCCAAGGAAGATCTGCCCAAGTGGAGCTACCTGCTGCGTAAGTGCTATCTGCTGGCTCCCCTGGTGCTGCTGGTTTGGCTGGTTTCCTCCGGCGTTCGCACCATGCAGTATTCCGCAACCTATGCCATTGCATTGGCTGTGATTGTGGGCTTCATCAATAAGGATGAGCGGCTTACCTTTAAGAAGATTCTGGAGGCACTGGAGGCCGGTGCCAAGGGTGCCATCACCGTGGCTGTGGCTTGCGGTATGGCCGGCATCATTGCCGGATGCATCACCGTTACCGGTCTGGCTTCCACTTTGATCAACGCCATCGTCACCATGTCCGGCGACACTATGATCGTGGGTCTGGTGCTGACTATGCTGTGCTGCATCGTGCTGGGCATGGGCGTACCTACCACAGCCAACTACTGCATCATGGCTTCCACCTGCGCTCCCATCCTCATTCAGCTGGGTGTGCCGCTGGTGGCAGCACACTTCTTCGTGTTCTATTTCGGTATCGTGGCCGACATTACGCCCCCTGTGGCTTTGGCTGCCTATGCCGGTTCCGCTATTGCCAAGTCCAACCCCATGAAGACAGGTGTTACGGCGACGAAACTGGCCATTGCTGCCTTTATTGTTCCTTACATCTTCGCCTACAACTCCCAGCTGCTATTTGTGGGTGTGAATGGTTGGTGGAGCGTAGTGCAGATCGGCCTGAGTGCGCTGCTGGGTATTTTCAGTATCGCCGCAGCCCTTAACGGCTTCCTCTATCGCCATATCCCTATGGTTCTGCGTCTGGCTCTCGTGGCCGGTGGCCTGTGCATGATGATTCCCGGAACGCTGACCGATATTTTGGGTCTTGTGTTCGTGGTAGCAGTTATCCTGCTGCAGCGTGTCACGGCTAAGAAGGAACGCGCGATTAGCGTGAACGACTGATAAGTGAATAGAAAAAGCTCGGATCGTAAGATCCGAGCTTTTTTGCTATATTTACTTGGTGTGGTTCAGCCGATATGATCAAGAGACTTCTAAAAGAAGGAGCCGCTTGGCATGATTCGATTTCTCAGCGCCAGTTGCCGGGGATGGCTTTACTTTTTTAGCAGTGGATCCAGCATCCGACACAGGTTTCGGGCATAGAAAGCGAAGCCCTCATCATTGGGGTGGAGGTAGCCGTCGGAGAAAAGGTCGGTGTCATAAGGTACCAGCTCATAGTTGTCCAGTACGGTGATCCCCTCGGCGGAGGCCCACTTGGCAAGCAGCTGACGACACTCCATAAAGTCACCGGCATTGGGGGACACCTCTTCCAGATCGGTGCGCCAGATCGGCAGGATTTGGAATGTGGGGACGCCGGGATAGGTTTCCACAATTTTGTGGAAAAAGGCCTGGGCGTCGATGCGGAAGTCCTCAGCGTTCTTCATCTGCCAGTCGTTGGTGCCATAGGCGATGAGGATAAAGTCCGGGTCGTCCTCCGTGACACGCTCGATCACCTCGGGGTTGAAGCAGGCGGCGCCGATGGCCTGATTGAAGACCTCTGCATCGTAGTAGCGAGCCAGCCGCATGGCATAGGTCTGGGAAGGGAAACGGGCGTCATAGCCCTGGGTGATGCTGTCACCGTGGAGCAGGATGTGCCGCTGAGGATGATGGGGGCGCAGACTTGCGCCGTCGGACAAGAAAAGTGCCTTCAGTGCAAAGGAGGCCAGTGTGGGAAAGTAGATCTGTACTCGGTTTTCTCCGTCGGGGAGGCGCACCTGCCATGTGCCGTCAGAGGGGACGGAGGCGTCAGGCATACCATAGTGCAGCAACAGGGAGTCGTTGCAATACACATCAAAATAGCCGAAGCGCCAATCAGAAGTGCATACCAGCTGGGCGTAATCCATCTTCAGTGTTTCAGAATCGGTGTAGAAATCCAACCGAACACCTGCGGAAGTGGTACATTTGATGCCGAGCCCTGCAGCCTTACGATAAAATGCATCCGTCTGCGCGGGAGTGAAACGGTCGAAACGACAGCCTTCCGGCGTTTGCCGAATATGCAGCGCGCCCTGCGCGATGGTGCACAGCTGAGAATAAGATACTTCTATCATCAATAACCGAAGAGCATATCGCGGCGGATCTCGCGGAGAGAATGTGCACCGCACATAGCCATAGTATCCTTCAACTCTGCAATCAGCTTGTTTGTGTATACGCTGACGCCCTCTGCACCGCCGCCGTAAACCATCGTCACAAAGGGACGGCCAATGAGTACGCCGTCAGCGCCCAATGCCAACGCCTTAAATACATCCATACCGGTGCGGATGCCGCCGTCCACCAAGATCATCATCTTGCCGCCGACAGCGTCGGCAATGGCGGGCAGCACCTCGGCGGTGGCAGGACATTGATCCAGAACACGGCCGCCGTGGTTGGAAACGACAATGCCGCTGGCACCGGCCTCCAAAGCCTTTTCGGCACCGCGGACGGTCATGATGCCCTTGAGCAGGAAAGGCTTCTGGGCGTACTGTGCGATCTCACGCAGCTCCTCCACGGTTTTGCTGCCGGCAGGAGGGGTGAGGTTCTTCAAAAAGGGAAGACCGGCGGCGTCGATATCCATGGCGATAGCCAGAGGATCGGCTGCCTTTACGGCGTCCATCTTTGCCATAACGGTGTCACGATCCCAGGGCTTTACGGTGGGGATACCGTACCCTTTGGCGTTACGGATGGCGTTGACAGCGCCGGCCATAACGGCGGGATTGGTGCCGTCACCAGTGAAGGCGGCAATGCCTGCCGCGGCGCAGGAGGACACCAGAAGATCATTATAGGCCATATCGTCATACTTGTCGCCATAGTGCAGCTTCATAGCGCCCACGGGAGCGGCAAAAATGGGAGCAGCCATCTGGGAACCGAAGAAATCAAAAGAGGTATCCACCGGCTTGTTCTCGCAGATGGTATCCAGATTGACACACAGCTCCTGCCACTTCTGATAATTGCGGATAAAACCGGTGCCGATGCCTTTAGCTCCGGGGCCGGGGACGGTATTTTTGCAGGCAATGCCGTTGCACACAGGGCAGGCCTTGCAATAAGGGCCCATGCAGGTGCGGGCATTCTGCAGAATTTCCTGATAATCCATGATATTTGTCTCCTTGTTGCTTAATAATACAGAGTATATTTATTGTAGCGCGTTGCATATCGCATTGCAACCATTTCCAACGCGCTGTATAGCTTTCGGGCAAAATGCACAAATGAGAGGTATGTTGCCACTCATTTTATCGGCGTGAAAGAAAATGCTAAAAAGCGAATAATTTTAAGATAAAAGCACGGATATTTCCTTTGACTCTGCAAGAAACCTAACGAAATTTTTTTATCACTAATTATTAATTTGGCTCTTGACGAAGTATGTGAATTATATAACGAAAGAAAATGATAAAAATGGTAAATATTAGCATAATTTTTCGATAAATTAGGATAAAATGGCGGGGAAAGATTACTGGCATTATGACGAAAAAATCAAAATAATTTTTTTGAATCGAAATAAATTTTTCGATAATTTGACGGAGGGGGCGCAGAGATATTATAATGTACTTGGAACAAGAAACCCCCTGCAAGAGAGGGGGAAAAAGAAAAAGAGGAAAAGTTATGGAAAAGTATTTGCTAATCGCCGCCTTTGTGGGTGCGCTGATCGCACTGGCCTTCGTGCTGGTGACATATCGGCGCGTCATGGCCTTCGATGAAGGCACACCTTTAATGCAGAAGATCTCCGGCTCTATCCGTGAGGGAGCTAACGCCTATTTAAAACGCCAGTATACGGTGGTAGGCGTATTTTTTATTTGTATGATCGTCATTTTGTGCATCATGGCTGCCTGCGGGCTGATGACGTGGTTTGTGCCTTTCGCCTTTGTGGGCGGTGGCATTTTCTCCGCCCTCAGCGGTTATGTGGGTATGAAGATCGCCACTGCTGCCAACTGCCGCACGGCTAACGCCTGCTGTGAGGGCTTGAACCGCGGCCTGCGCGTGGCTTTCTCCGCCGGCTCCGTAATGGGCTTTACGGTGGTGGGTCTTGGCCTGCTGCATATCTCCGGCTGGTTTTTGCTGCTGCGCTATGGTTTCCATCTGGAAATGTCCCAGATCACCAGTGTGCTGCTGACTTCCGGTATGGGTGCTTCCTCCATGGCACTGTTCGCTCGTGTGGGCGGCGGTGTGTACACGAAGGCTGCCGATGTGGGCGCCGATCTGGTGGGTAAGGTGGAGGCCGGTATCCCTGAGGATGACCCCCGTAACCCCGCTGTCATTGCCGATAACGTGGGCGATAACGTGGGCGACGTAGCCGGTATGGGCGCTGACCTCTATGAGTCCTACATCGGCTCTGTTATTTCTGCTTCCGCCTTGGGCGTGGCCGCTTTCAGCGGCAGCTACGAGGCTGTAGTTCTGCCTCTGGTCATTGCCGCACTGGGCATCCTTTGCTCGATCATCGGTACCTTCCTGGTCAAGACGAAGGAAGACGCCGATCAGCGCGCGTTGCTGGGCGCTCTGAGCCGCGGCACGAACTGCAGTGCTATTCTGATTGCTATTTTGTCCCTGCCTTTGGTTTATTGGCTGTTGGGCAAGGAGAATCTTGGTATGTACGGTGCCATCCTCGCCGGCCTTGTGGGCGGCGTGCTGATTGGTAAGATCACCGAATACTATACCTCTGATACATATAAGCCGACGCAGAATCTGTCTGCCCAGTCTGAGACCGGCGCTGCGACCATCATTATCGGTGGCCTGGGTCTTGGCATGATGTCCACCGCTGTCCCCATTGTGATCGTGGCTATCTGCATCCTGCTGGCCTACTTCCTGTCCGGCGGCGCTGTTTCTGCCGGTATGGGCCTTTACGGTATTGCGCTGGCTGCCGTGGGTATGCTGAGCACGCTGGGTATCACTCTGGCTACCGATGCTTACGGCCCTGTGGCCGATAACGCCGGCGGTATCGCCGAGATGGCAGGTCTCGATCCCGAGATCCGCCAGCGCACCGACGCTCTGGATTCTCTGGGCAACACCACTGCTGCTACCGGTAAGGGCTTTGCTATCGGCTCCGCTGCGCTGACGGCTCTGGCTCTGATGGCCTCCTACATCGAGAAGGTGAAGGAGATGGGCGCTACAGTTGATTTCTCCGACTTCAGCGTGATGAACCCGCTGGTGCTGGTGGGCCTCTTTGTAGGTGCCTGCCTGCCGTTCCTCTTTGCCGCATTGACGATGAACTCCGTCGGTCGCGCCGCTCAGAGCGTGGTCATGGAGGTTCGCCGTCAGTTCCGTGAGATCGCCGGCTTGATGGAGGGTGAGGCTGAGGCCGACTACGCACGCTGCGTAGACCTGTGCACCAAGGCAAGCCTTCACGAGATGATCCTGCCCACCGTGATCGCGCTGGTTTGCCCCGTGATCGTGGGTCTGGTCCTGGGTTATCAGGGTGTTGTGGGTATGCTGGCCGGTGCTACTGCTGCCGGCTTCCTGATGGCCATCTTCATGTCCAACGCAGGCGGTGCCTGGGATAATGCCAAGAAGTACATCGAGTCCGGCCACTTTGGCGGCAAGGGCAGCGAGTGCCACAAGGCAGGTGTTGTAGGCGATACGGTAGGCGATCCTTTCAAGGATACCTCCGGTCCCGCTATCAACATCCTCATCAAGCTCCTGAGCATGGTATCCATCGTCTTTGCAGGTTTGGTCGTCAGCTGCCACCTGCTGTAAGTATAAATATAAAAGAGACCGTTTCCACCGGGAAACGGTCTCTTTTTTTATCCTGATTTATTCGTACTGTGCCATAACGTCCCGGCACCATGCCGTAAAGCTGTCCACGGCGTGCTGCGGGGCGAGAAGACGTATTTTGGAGCCAAACTGGAAGAGCCAGCCGAAGAAGGTGGGGCCAACCTCCACCTGCGCTGTCAAATGGATGGTGCCGTCCTTAGCCGTATACATATGGGCGTCGCTGCCGAAGCGATCCACGGCTGCATTGAGGAGGGAGGCATCCAACTGCAGCTGGACAGTGGCGGCCTCGCCGTTATACATACTAAAAATAGTCTTGGTGTATTCTCCCAGATCGAAGCCGGGGGGCAGCGGATCGCGGGGGGTGTCCGACACGGTCAGATCGCTGATGCGATCCACCCGATAGTGGCGGTAATCCTGCGTCTTGGGATCATAGGCCACCAGATAGTAGTAGCGATCCACACACAGTGCCACCGGGTTGGTGACATAGAAATTGCCCTCCTTGCGGTAATTCCGGTCGCCGGTGACCGTCCAATCGAAGTAGCGGAAGGAGATCTGACGGTTTTCGTTAATGGCTCCGTTGATGCCGTCTACGGCGTAGTAGAGCGTCTCATTATCGGTGCGGACCCGGTTCATCACATAGACCTGCCGCCGCAGCTGCTGGGCGCCGTAATGGCTGGTGAGCTGCTCCAGCTTGCCGATGAGCTCCATGCTCTTGCGCTTGGTAAGGAAAGGAGAGGCCTGTACCACGTCGATGAGCAATTTCAGCTCCGGCAGCTGGAAGTCGCGCTCTCCCAGATAATAGCCGAAGTGTTTGCTTTTCTCCGTTTGGATATCCATGCCGTACAGTTCCAGCAGATGGAGATCATCATACAGGCTTTTGCGTTCGGCAGTGATGCCATAGGCGGCCAGATGGGCAATCATATCCTGTATGGTCTTGGGGTGCTGCTCGTCCGTCTGCTCCTGCAGGTAGCGTGCCAGATACAAAAGCTTCAGCTTTTTGTTGGCCATAGAAGACACCTCCCGTTTCTGATTATCTACAGTATAGCAGAAAAAAAGGCGGGAGGGAAGTTCCATTTAATTTGCAGCGGTCTGCTGCCACGCTTTTTCAGTGAGCAGCTGCAGCCGCTCAATAGAGTGGGCGGCACTGCCGTCAGGAGATGGCAGGTTTTCCTCCCGCGGGAGCCGGGATACCTGCTGCGCCGTGAGGCCGATCGTTGTGGCGGCAAAGGCGTTGGCCTGCTGATACCAGCATTTTCCCTCGGCACCGCAGCGCCGGATTCCATAGGCGTCGGCGAGGATATCCTTGCTCAGCTGGGGGAGGGATACGTTGGTGGAGACAATGCCGTCAGGCGTGAACGGAAGGTTGGTTTCCACGCCGTCAAAACGGCAGGCGGTGATTTTTTCACCGCGGAAAGTGACGGCGCCCATCACGGCACTGCAGCAGGCTGAGCCGTTTTGCCCCGCATCGCTGTCGGCACTGCGGCTGTTGTCCATACAGGCATCAGAGGAAAGCGCCAGACGGTCGCCCTCCTGCGTACCCAAATCGGAGGACTCCTGCACGGCGGCACAGATGGCCTGTAAAAAACTGTCTGTATCCACCGTGACGGAGGCGGCTACGTCGCCGGAGTGCAGCTCGTCCACCCGTTTCCCCACGGCATAGGCGGCGAAGGATGCGGCCTGCTGATCCCATTCCTTCCCCATGGGGGAGGCCTTGTGCATACCGTAGCTATCGCCCAATTCGTTTTTGCTGTGGAAGGAGAGATCCTCCGGAGCTTGCAGCGCACCGGTGGCATCAAAGGGAATAACACCGGTGATGCCATCGAGGATGCACTGGTGGATGATGCCGCTCTCGTCTACCGTGACGGCGGCCATGGTGATGTCCGTGCGCGCCACGCCGGGAAAATCCGGTGTGGCATTCTGACTTTTGCTGACGGTGGTCACGGTGGCAAGTCCCAGCTTTAAGGACTGGGGCGGCGTTTCCACAGGGAGCGTGGATACGCCGGAGGCAGGTTCGGCGGGGGGACGGCTGCAGCCAAAAAGCAACAGGCACAGGCAAAGGGCAGGCAGCAGTTTTTTTCGCATAAAGGTACACCTCCTGTGATGGTTTCTTCTGCAGTATACCCGGAAAAGCGGCAGACTAAACCGAGGGGAGAGGGAGGGGGCATCCATGTGCTGATTATGGAGAAAAAGTGTGGCTCTGCGCCGCCAAAGCACGAAGAATTTACACCTGCGACACATTTTAGAAGGCTTTGCACAGGGGGCGGCGGTTGACGAGATGGGGCATTTTATTGTATAATACAGTGATTTACTATGCAGAAACTATGTGGAGGGACACCTTATGTGGATTGCGGATGGCTGGAAAGATTATGAGTTGCTGGACTGCGGCAGCGGAGAAAAATTGGAGCGCTGGGGACAGCAGATCTTAGTGCGTCCCGATCCGCAGGCGATCTGGGAATCGGAGCGCACCAACAGGGGTTGGCGTACTGCCAATGCCCGTTACAGCCGCAGCCATACCGGCGGCGGACACTGGGACAAGAAAAAACTGCCGGAGAGTTGGCCTATCCACTATAAGGAACTGACTTTCCAGGTCAAGCCCATGAACTTTAAACACACGGGACTCTTCCCGGAGCAGGCTGCCAACTGGGATTTTGCTATGGAGAAGATCCGCAATGCCGGACGGCCGATCCGCGTATTGAACCTCTTTGCCTATACCGGCGGTGCCACGGTGGCCTGTGCCGCAGCCGGTGCCAGCGTCTGCCATGTGGATGCGGCCAAGGGGATGGTGAGCTGGGCCAAGGAGAATGCCCGTGGTTCCGGCTTGGGGGATGCGCCCATCCGCTGGATCGTGGATGACTGCGCCAAGTTTGTGGAGCGGGAGATCCGCCGCGGAAAGACCTACGACGCCATTATTATGGATCCGCCCTCCTACGGACGCGGTCCCGGCGGCGAGGTGTGGAAGCTGGAGGAAAACCTCTACCCCTTCGTGAAGCTGTGCGCGCAGGTGCTCTCGGATAAGCCCCTCTTTGTGATCCTCAATTCCTACACCACGGGTCTGGCACCCTCGGTGCTGGGTTACATTTTGCAGATGCTGGTGGGGAAGAAGTACGGTGGTAAGGTGAGCTGGGACGAGCTGGGACTTCCGTGTACGGAGTCCGGTATGGCTCTGCCCTGCGGCGCTACCGGCCGGTGGTTCTCTGAGTGAGATAAGACTGAATAGAAAGTGACAAAAACCATGGCAACAATGATCGAGACAAAAAACCTGACATTTTATTATCCGGCAGAGGAGGGACGACAGGCGACGGCTGCCCTGCAGGATGTGACGGTGTCTATCGAAAAAGGGAGCTTTACCGTAGTGCTGGGGCACAACGGGTCCGGCAAGTCCACGCTGGCAAAGCACATGAACGCCGTGCTGCTGCCCTCCGGCGGCAAGGTCTATGTGGCGGGAATGGACACGGTGGACGAGGCGCTGCTGCTGGAGATCCGCCGCCGGATCGGTATGGTGTTCCAGAACCCGGATAACCAGATCGTTGCCAATGTGGTGGAGGAGGATGTAGCCTTTGCCCCGGAGAATTTGGGGGTTCCCACAAGGGAGATCCGCCGCCGGGTGGACGAAGCACTGGCTGCGGTGGGAATGTCGCAATTTACGCGCCATGCACCCCATCTGCTCTCCGGCGGACAAAAGCAGCGCGTGGCCATTGCCGGTGTCATTGCCATGGAGCCGGAGTGCATTGTGCTGGACGAGGCTACGGCTATGCTGGACCCTGTGGGCCGGCGGGAGGTACTGGACACGGTCCACCGTCTCAACCGGGAGCGGGGGATCACGGTGGTCCTCATTACCCACCATATGGACGAGGCGGCGGAGGCCGACCGGCTGATCGTGATGAACGGCGGCAAGGTGGCGATGGACGGCGCGCCCCGGGACATCTTCTGCCGCGTGGAGGAGATGCGTAAGCTGGGGCTGGCTGTACCGCATACGGTGGAGCTGCTGTATGAGCTGAAACAGGCGGGGATGGATCTGGATCTGCGGGCCATTTCTGTGGACGAGTGTGCCGACGCTATCTGCCGGCAATTTGGCATGAATGCGGAGGAGTAACACATTGGAACCGATTTTGCGAGTAGAAGATCTGACCCACACCTACAGCGCCGGGACACCCTTCCAGCGCAATGCAGTGGATCATATGAATTTAGAGGTGATGCCCGGAGAGTTTCTGGGGATCATCGGCCATACGGGATCGGGAAAGTCTACGCTGATCCAGCACCTCAACGGCCTTTTGAAGCCTACCTCGGGACATATCTATCTCAACGGTAAGGACATTTGGGCAGACCCCAAGAAGATTCGACAGGTGCGCTTTCAGGTGGGGCTGGTGTTCCAGTATCCGGAGTATCAGCTTTTCGAGGAGACTGTGGGAAAGGATATTGCCTTTGGCCCCCGGAATATGGGACTGGACGAAAAGGAGATTCAGCGGCGTGTCCGGCAGGCGGCAGAACTGGTGGGCCTGCGGGAGGATCAGCTGAACAAATCCCCCTTTGACCTCTCCGGCGGACAAAAGCGCCGCGTAGCCATTGCCGGTGTGATCGCCATGGAGCCGCAGGTGCTGATTTTGGACGAGCCTACGGCGGGACTTGATCCCCGCGGGCGGGAGAACATTCTCCGGCAGATTCGCGCATATCATGAGAAGAAGGGCGCTACGGTGATCCTTGTGAGCCACAGTATGGAGGAAATTGCCCAGAATGTGGATCGCATTGCGGTGCTTAAAGATGCCCATAACTATATGCAGGGGACACCCAGCGAAGTTTTTGCCCATGCCGAGGAACTGGAGGCTGCGGGTCTGGATGTGCCGCAGGTGACGAAGGTGGCGCTGGCACTGCGTCGGCGCGGGCTGGATGTGGATACGGCGGTTTACACTGTGGAGGATCTGAAAGCAGCGCTGCTGCGTCTGAAAGGAGGCGCCGCAAATGCTTAAAGATATTACGCTGGGACAGTATTTCCCGGGAAATACCATCGTTCACCGGCTGGACCCCCGGACGAAGCTGCTGGCGGTGATTCTCTATGTGGTGGCGCTCTTTGTTGCGAAAGGTATCGTGAGTTATGCCGTGATGGCAGCGGTGCTGGCGGTGTGCATTCTCGCATCCCGTGTGCAGATGAAGGCACTGACCCGTGGTCTGAAGCCCATCTATTTCATTATTATTTTTACGGCGGTGATGAACCTCTTTTTCACCGGTGGAACGCCGCTGGGCGAGGGCTGGATTTTGAGCCACATCACCCACGAGGGTATCCACAGCGCCATTTTTATGGTGCTGCGCATTGTAATGCTGATTATGGGAACCTTTCTTGTGACCTATACTACCAGCCCCATTCAGCTGACGGATGGCTTGGAGAATCTGCTCTCACCGCTGAAGAAGCTGCGTCTGCCGGTGCATGAGCTGGCGATGATGATGTCCATCGCGCTGCGCTTTATCCCCACCCTCATTGAGGAGACGGATAAGATCATGTCGGCGCAGAAGGCGCGTGGTGCCGACTTTGAATCGGGAAACCTTTTGCAGCGCGCCAAGGCGCTCATTCCCATTCTGGTGCCCCTCTTTATCAGCGCATTCCGGCGTGCCGATGAACTGGCCACGGCTATGGAGTGCCGCTGCTATCACGGCGGCGAGGGCCGCACGGCGCTGCATGTGCTGCGCTATAAGGAGGCAGATATTCTGGTGCTGCTGGGCTTTGCGGCGGTACTGGTAGGAATTTTTGTATTGAAGCATTTCGGATTTTAAGAAACGGGAAAGGCGGACCATGAGAAATATCGCACTGATCTTGATGTATAACGGGTCGGCCTACCACGGCTGGCAGGTGCAGAAAACGGAAGTCACCGTGGCTGAGACACTGGAAAAAGGACTTTCGATGGTGTGCGGGGAGAAAATCAAGTGTGTGGGCTGCGGGCGAACCGATGCCGGTGTTCACGCTGAGTATTATGTGGCGAATTTCCACACCAGTTCCCGTATTCCTGTGGATCGCATCCCCTTTGCCGTCAACACCCACATCCCGGAGGACATCGTGGTGAAGGCGGCCTATGAGGTGGCGGAGGATTTTAACGCCATCGGCTCGTGCATCAAGAAAGAATACACCTATCGCATCTACAATTCGCGGATCAAGAATCCCTTCTATGTCAATCGCGCCTACTTCTATCCCAAGCATTTGGATGAGGAGGTTATGGATCGGGCGGCTCGGATGTTCGAGGGAACCCACGACTTTGCGGCGGTGCGCTCGGTGGGCACCAATGTAAAGAGTACGGTGCGTACCATCCACTACTGCCGCGTGGAGCGGGGGGGGGACCTGCTGGAATTGAAGGTATGCGCCAACGGATTTTTGTATAATATGGTACGGGCCATTACCGGCACCGTGCTCTATGCGGCGGAGGGGAAGCTGCGGCCGGAGGAGATCCCCGCTATCCTGGACTCCGGCAACCGGACACTGGCGGGGCCTACGGCGCCACCGGGCGGACTGTACATGACACATGTGTGGTATGAGGATGAACGGCTCAATGGATAAAATGGAATTTCAGCGGGGCAACCCTCAGGAGGAGCCCCCCAAGAGAATTGCAAAAAAGGATTATCGCCGTCGCTGGAAGTATCTGGCAATCGGAACAGCTGTGGTGTTGGTCGTGGTGCTGTGCGCTGTGCTGTGGGACTCCACTGCCTTTGACGGGCTGCGACGCAGTGTGATCTATTCACAGGCGAAAAAGGATGAAAACGGGTGTGCCCTGCTTTACAACTATGCCGCTGAGAAGGATCAGAGCTGTACCTATTTGGATGGCAGTTTGATTCTGGCATCACAGCACCATATCACCATGCTCAGCGAAAATGGGCAGGAGCTCTATCACGCGGATGTGAAGTTTCACAAGAGCGCGGTTGCCGACAACGGCACTTTGGCGGCGGTCTACGATATCGGTGGGCGGGAGATATATCTTCTCAACGCCAAGGGACTGGTGCGAAAGCTGGAGACAGATGGCGAGATCTTAGGCTGTGACCTCAATAATCGGGGCGATCTTGCGGTGACTGCCGGGAAAAAGGGCTATAAAGCCGCTGTCAGCATCTATGACAACAAGGGCGAGATGCCGTTTGAATTCAAATCCTCAGATCTCTTTTTGATGACCGCGGCAGTGCAGGAGGACGGAAAGCAGATGGCTGCTGTGACCATGGGTGAGATGGAGGGCAGCTTTGCAAGCACGGTGGTGATCTATCGCGTGGACAGCGAGGAACCGCAGGCGAGCTGTCAGCTGTCCGGCGGTGCTGTCTATGACATGGATGTAGTAGGCAGCAACTACTGCGCTGTGGCGGAGGATGGATTGTTTTTCGTTGGAAAGGACGGAGAGCAAAAGGCCGTTTTCGACTTCGAGGGCACGTTCCTGCGCCGCTGCAGTCTCAGCGGTGACGGCTATGCTGCTGTGGTGCTGGGCCGGTATAAATCCGGCGGTGATACACGGCTGGTGACTGTAGCAGACAACGGAGAGCTGATCGGCCAGACGGAGATCAGCGGCGAGGTGCTGGATATCGATGCTGCCGGGAAGTATGTGGCGGTGCTCTGCAGCGATGCACTGACCATCTACGATAAAAAGCTGAATGTATGCGCGCAGCTGGAGGACGTGAGCTTTGCAAGAGACGTTTTGATGCGCGCTGATGGCAGTGCACTGCTGGTAGGTGCTGAGTCTGCAAGCCTGTATCTGCCCTAAGGACAGGAAAGGATGATTATGGTCGATATCATTATCATAGGAGTGCTGCTATTGTGTGCAGTGATCGGTGCGCACCGAGGGCTGCTGCAAAGTTTGGCCGGCGTTATCATTGTGGTACTGGCCTTCTTTGGCGCTTCGCTGGCGGCGGATGCACTGGCGCCGCAGGTGGCGGAGTGGATTGGGCCGATGGTGGAGGAGAACATTCAGGAAAAACTCCTCCAGAGCAACGCTGCGGATGTGGGAAGTATGCTGGAAAAGTTCCACTTTTCCGGTGGAAACCTGCAGAAGATGGCGCAGGAAGTCATGGACAAGGCCACGCAGACGGGAATGTCACTCCTCAACGCGGTGACAGAGAGCGTGGCGCAATCTGTGGCTTATGCGCTGGTCTACTTTATATCGTTCCTAATTTTGCTGATTTTACTGTGGCTGGCGATGAAGCCGTTGAAGCTGATGACGCGGCTGCCGGGGCTCCATATGCTCAACTGCATCGGCGGCGGAGCACTGGGCCTCGTGTGGGGCGCACTGCTGACATTCCTGGCGGTGTGGCTCATGCTGCGCTTTGACTGGGTGCTGACGCCGGAGATGCTGGAATCTTCCCCGGTGCTGCGGTTCTTTGCGGAGAACAGCCCCATCAGCCTGCTCACATCCTTATAAAAACATAACTTAAATCGATGAGATCGAAATACCCAGATACGGAGGGAAAACATGCAACCGACTCTTTGTTCAAGATGCAAGAAAAATGTAGCTGTGGTGTTCATTTCCAGAATGAACGAGAAGGGCGAGCCCGTCAATGAGGGACTGTGCCTGAAGTGCGCGGCAGAACTGAAGCTGCCGCAGGTAGAAGACATGATGCGCCGAATGGGCATTACTCCGGAGGACCTGGAGGGGCTTAATTCGGAAATGATGCAGGCCTTCGGCGGCGCGGAGGAAATGGAAGCGCTGGCAGAGGACGGCTTCGATGACGACGATGAGGAGAGCGGCAAGACAGCCACTTTCCCCTTCCTCAACCGTCTTTTCGGCGGTGCGGGGACCCCGGCGGAGAAGAAGGACGATGCGTCCGGCGGCAAGGGCCGTGAGGAGCGCCGCAAGGGGGAGAAGAAGCACAAGTTTTTGGACAACTACTGCATCAACCTGAGCCAGCGGGCTCAGGAGGGCAAGCTGGATGCTGTAATCGGCCGTGAAGAGGAGATCGAGCGGGTAGTGCAGATCCTCAACCGCCGCCAGAAGAACAACCCCTGCCTCATCGGTGAGCCCGGTGTAGGTAAAACGGCCATTGCCGAGGGTCTGGCCCAGCGCATTGCCGCCGGGGAAGTGCCCTTCAAGCTGCGGGATAAGGTGGTCTATCTGCTGGATCTGACGGCTCTGGTGGCCGGCACCCAGTTCCGCGGACAGTTTGAAAGCCGCATGAAAGGCCTCATTGAGGAGATCCGCAAGCTGGGCAACGTCATCCTTGTGATCGACGAGGTACACAATATCGTGGGTGCAGGAGACGCTGAGGGCAGCATGAATGCGGCCAATATCCTCAAGCCTGCACTGTCCCGCGGCGAGATTCAGGTGATCGGTGCCACCACCTTCAATGAGTATCGCAAGCATATTGAAAAGGACACCGCTCTGGAGCGCCGTTTCCAGCCGGTGACAGTCAACGAGCCCAACATGGAGGACACTCTGAAGATCCTCAAGGGCATTGCCCACTACTATGAGAGCTTCCACGGCGTTCGTATCCCGGAGGGCGTGCTGCGCCAGGCCGTGAGCCTCAGTGAGCGCTACATCACCGACCGTTTCCTGCCCGACAAGGCCATCGACCTGATTGATGAGGCCTGCTCTGATCTTAACCTCCACGATGCGGACATCAATCGCCGCATGGAGCTGCAGCGGGATCTGGAGAATGTGACCTTTGAGCGCGATACGCTGATGAATGTACAGGCTCCGGAGGGCGAGGAGCCTTCGCAGGAGGAGCAGGAGCAGCGCTATGCCCGCATTGCGGAGCTGCGCAGCCAGGAGATGCGCCTGCAGCAGGAGCTGACGGAGCTGGAGGCCAAGGGCGTACCGGAGCTGACTATGGAGAATATTGCCCGCGTCATCGAGATGTGGACGAAGATCCCGGCCAGCCGCATCCGCGAGGAGGAGTTCAAGCGTCTCTCTGAGCTGGAACTGCGCCTTAAAAAGCATATTGTGGGACAGGACGAGGCAATCCACGCCGTTTCTGCCGCGATTCGTCGCAACCGGGTGGGCATTTCTCCCAAGCATAAGCCGGTCAGCTTCATCTTTGTGGGCTCCACCGGTGTAGGTAAGACAGAGCTGGTCAAGCAGCTGGCGGACGATCTCTTTAATGCGCCCGAGGCGCTTATCCGTCTGGATATGTCCGAATTTATGGAGAAGCACTCCGTTTCCCGTATTGTGGGTTCGCCTCCCGGCTATGTGGGCTATGATGAGGCGGGACAGCTGACGGAGAAGATCCGCCGCAAGCCCTACTCTGTGGTGCTCTTCGATGAGATCGAGAAGGCACATCCCGATGTTCTGAACGTACTGCTGCAGATTCTGGACGACGGTGAGATCACCGATGCCCATGGACGCAAGGTGAATTTTGAAAATACGGTCATCGTCATGACCTCCAATGCCGGTTCTGACCGCGGCACAGCCAGCGTAGGCTTCGGCCGCAGCGCCGGGGAGCAGGATAAGGAGCGCGTGATGCGTGCGCTGCAGGAGTTCCTGCGCCCGGAGTTCATCAACCGCGTGGATGAGATCATCTACTTTAACCGCCTCAGCGAGGAGAACTTCCACGATATTGCCCGCATCATGCTCGACGAGCTGCGGGATTCTCTCCGCGAGAAGGGGTACAACTTCACCTATGATGACGCGCTTGTGGAGCATCTGGTACACAAGTCCTATTCTGCCACCTACGGTGCCCGTAATCTGCGCCGCACCATTCAGAAGGAACTGGAGGATCAGATGGCCAGCTGCATCATCGATAGCTATGACCATCCTGTTACCCAGCTCAAGGCGACCGTAGAGGATGGCCAGATCAAGATCTACACGCTTTGAGAGGAGAAGTGCCATGCTGTTTCGTAAGAAGATAGAACCGCGCTGCGCCTATTGCGCCAAGGGGAGTCAGATCAACGATGACGAGGTGGCCTGCGTCAAACGGGGCATCGTCTCCGCCGGATACCACTGCCGTAGTTTTCACTATGATCCGCTGCGGCGTGTGCCGCCCCGGCCCGTGAAGCTGGAGACGGAGAAGCTGAAGCAGGAGGATTTCGAGCTGTAAGGAGGCAGAGCATATGTACCCGAGAAAAGTATGGGCCGTCTATTTCAGCGGCACAGGCACGACGAGAAAGACAGTGTGCCGCATTGCGGAGGCGGCGGCAAAGAAGCTGCAGCTCCCGTGGGAAGCGGTGAGCTTTACGCTGCCTGCTGAGCGGGAGAATGCGCTGCGCTTCACTCTGGACGATCTGGTGATTTTCGGTACGCCGGTCTACGCCGGACGCGTGCCGAATGTGTTGCTGCCCTACTTGCGGGAAAAGCTGGAGGGCGGCGGTGCACTGACGGTGCCTGTGGTGCTCTACGGAAACCGTAACTATGATGATGCGCTCATAGAACTGCGCAACCTTTTGCAGGAGAATCATTTTGCCTGCGTGGCTGCTGCTGCCTTTGTGGGCGAGCACTCCTTCTCCTATACATTGGGGGCAGGCCGCCCGGATGCGGAGGATGTGGCGCTGATGGATGGCTTTGGCGAGGCAGTGGCACGAAAGGTGCAGAATCTGCCTAATGTGCCTGAGGAACCGGTGGCGGTGCGGGGCGAGGACCCGATTCGGCCTTACTACAAGCCGCGGGATCGCCATGGAAACTTTATTAACATCTTAAAAGTGAAGCCTAAGACGGACCCGCAGCGGTGCAATCGCTGTGGCGTCTGCGCGGCGCGCTGTCCCATGGGCGCTATTGATCCGACTGACCCGGCCCTTGTGCCGGGCACCTGCATCAAATGCGGCGCCTGTGTCAAGGGATGTCCTTCCGGGGCGAAGTACTATGACGACGAGGGCTATCTCTACCACAAGACAGAGCTGGAGGAGATGTATACCCGGCGCGGCCAGGTAGAAATGTTCCTGTAAGGTATACTATTAGAATATAGAAAAAGAGAACCGACGCTGTCGGTTCTCTTTTTATTTAGTCCTTGCTGTCGTAGTAGTCATAGCCGCACAGCGGGCATTTGGGATAGTCGAAGTCGTGCTGCATGCCGCACATGTGGCAGGTGCGCTGAGGTATATCAGCGGGTACACGGGTGGAGGAGGCGAGGGTGTGGGCTGCGTAGTGGTCAGAGCGGAAGAACTCCAGCTTGCCACAGGTGGGGCAACAGACAATGTCCACCTCCAGAGCACCCTCGATCAGATTGGGCAGGTCGCCTAAAATCCAGCCGGTTTGACCCAGCTGCAGCTTAGCGCGCTTGATGTGCTGCATTTGACTGCTACAACGCAGACAGGTGAGATTCTTTGCCGTGATAAAACCTCCTTCGTATAGGATGTACCTATTATTATATTATACAATATCGAGCAGCTGCCGCAGATCAGTGATCTCGTATTCGGCGTGAATACCGTCCGGCAGCGTTTCGTGCTTGGGGTTATACCAGCAGGCGGGGAGTCCTGCGTTATTGGCACCTTGGATGTCACTGGCAGGAGAATCGCCGATGAGCAGAGCATTCTTTGTTGTGAGATCGGGAACGTGGGCGAATACATAGTCGAAGTAGGCTGCGCTGGGTTTGGCAGCGCCTGCATCTTCGGAGATGAAAGCATCGGTGATATAGGGGGCAATGGCACTCTCTGCCAGGCGACGCTTTTGCACCGAGGCCACAGCGTTGGTGACGATGTAGAGCTTGTGATCCTGGGCCAGCGTGCGGCAGACCTCCAATGCGTGGGGCAGGAGCACCGTGCTTTCACCTAAATGGGACAGATGACGGCGATTGCACTCGACAGGATCACGATCAGAGTTCACGAGAGGCAGAAAACGGCGGAATCGCTCTACCACAAGAAAGTCTTTCGTGACTTCACCACGGTTCAGGGCATCCCAAAGGGATTGGTTAATGGTTTCGTAGCGCTGATAGTTTTCTTCGGTATAAGGAATACCACAGTAGGCACAGACCTGCGCAAAGGCGTTGTGGTTGGCAGCGTCGAAGTCGAAAAGAGTATTGTCAGCATCAAAAAGTAAATTGGGGTAGCGTACCATAGAGCAATTCTCCTCTTATTGTTTTCATCAGTATAGCATAGGCAGGGCATAGAAGCAATTGCGAACGAATCAGTCAAAGAGACTAGAGACATAAGAGGAGCTTTTGGGAGAAATTACAAATACTGAAAAAATGCGGGAAAATGCGGGAAATAGTGTTGACAAAAGGGGCTGAGGGCGGTATACTAACAAAGCTGTCAGCGAGAGCGACGCAGCCGAGCGCGAAAGAACAACTTGAGAAAAGAG
>JAHHSH010000023.1 GCA_020025345.1 Oscillospiraceae bacterium
GATCCTGCAGATAGTTCTGCCGCTCTACGTTGACCACGGTCAGATAGGGGACGGCGTTGGTAATGGTAAGCACATCGCCCACATGGAGCACAGAGGGCTCATAGCCGGGGTTGAGCGCCAGCAGATCGTCGCTGCTCATATTGTTGACATCGGCGATCTCAGACCAGACATCGCCGCTCTTGACGGTATAGGTGATCTCGGCGGATTTGGTTTCGCTGAGGATCTCGGCGATGTAGCCCAGATTCATCATGTAGCTGCTGTCCACATAGCCTTCCCGGATCTCCACGTCCTCAACAAATCTGCACTCTACCGTGTTGGGGGTGCGATAGCCCATCTTCATCTGCTCCAGAAGCTCCTCCAGTGCGCCGGCGAAAGGAGTGGCAGCCACCAGTTCGCCGTCCACATAGAGGCCGTAGCCGTAGTCCACCATCCCCAGCTGGTCGGAGAGCTCTTTTTGCAGCTCGTCGCTGTTGGACAGCTGAGAGCGGGGTACGACGCGGGTCTTTGTTTTCAAAAGGGAGGCATCAACGGTGTAGTCCTCGTTGCCCAGTGTCTCGCGGGTGATCTCCTGAATATTGTCCACGGCGGCATTGACGGTGCGTGCGCTGCCGACAGTGCCCAGCGGGGTACCGTTATATTCTGCGGTAGTGCCCAGCGTATAGAAGGAGAGCAGCAGCGCCACAGCGGCCACGCCTACGGCAGTGACAAGGAAGTGGAGGGGCTGCAGCTTCCACTGGTCGAAGAAAGCCGCCACGCGTCCATGAAAGAAGCTGGAGGTCTTGCGCCGCCGCAGCAGCTTCTCGTGGATGGCACTGCCGATGCGGGGAAATACGCTCCAGCCGAACAGAGCCAGCTGCGCCAACCGATGCTCGGACTCCGGGAATTCCCAGCGGAATTTGTTGATCTTCAGCAGCTTGCGTGCGTGCTGCAGCTCCCGCCGAATCGGAAGGATGATGTGATTTTTGACTGCCGACTGGATGTCGATGTCATACCAGTCCGGGTTTTCGCGGTGGTACCAAACCCAATCCTGCAGGTTCTTTTTCCACCGCTGCCAAAGAGAGACGCGCTCCTTTGGCGTTTCCTGCTTATTTTCAATATCTTGCTTCATAATAGATTCCTATCTAAAGGTTACAAATTAATTACAAGGGCTATCATACCTTTTTTTAGTTTATTCGTCAAGAGAAAAGTAAGTTTTTTGGTACAAATGACGGTGAAATTTTTTGAAAAACAGGAGAAAAATGGCCTTTATGGACGCGAAAAAGGGAAGAAAGTGCTTGCGAAATAAGGTGGGAGGAAAGTTGATAGAAAGAGGAAGAAAGCATTTACTTTTTGTATAAAGTAGTATATAATTTACATTCCGTATAAAAGAGAAAGAATTAGGGTGAGGATATGACAACTGATTTTTCCCGCACACTGAGTCTGCTGCGGCAGGAAAAGGGTGTGTCACAGAGAAAGGCTGCGTCGGAGCTGGGCATCAGTCAGGCACTGCTGAGCCACTATGAAAACGGCATCCGCGAGCCGGGACTGGCCTTCGTGGTGAAGGCGTGCAGCTACTACCATGTGTCGGCGGACTATCTGCTGGGACGAACACTGAGCCGGGACGGCGCTATGATCGACGCCGACGGGCTCTATGACTCCAGCTTGGAGAAAGGCACACTGAAGGGCAGCATTTTGGCAACGCTGCAAAAGAAGCTGGTGGTGAATACGGCCAGTTTGCTCTTCAACGTGCTGGGCAAGCTGGGCGACCGCGCGGTGATCACTGCGGCCGGTGACTATCTCAATGCTGCGCTTTATCAGCTGCTGCGGCAGATCTTCCGGCGCAGCGGCGGCAATGAGGACTATTTCTCTGTCGCCAGCACGGATTTTGACGCGGGCCTTGTGTCGGCGGAGATGGAGATGAGCCTGATGCGCTATCTCCGCGGGCTGGATCACTGCAGCGATGAGGACGCGGAGTTCCCCACCTTTGAGTCCGGCAGTTTGGGCGTCGATGACCCGGCGCTGAACCAGAGTGCGGCGCAGGTGTTCCACAATGTGGACGATAAGTGCCGCAAGCTGCTGGAGAACGAGTAACGCACAAACAACTGCCAATCCCCTATTTCTGAGGAGGTTTACCAATTTATGTACGATCAATCTAAAATCCGCAATTTCTCCATCATTGCCCATATTGACCACGGCAAATCCACGCTGGCCGACCGGCTGCTGGAGAAGTGCGACGCCGTGCCGGAGCGCAATATGGAGAATCAGCTTCTCGATAATATGGAGCTGGAACGGGAGCGCGGCATCACCATTAAATCCCGCGCCGTGCAGATCCACTATAAGGCGCAGGACGGCGAGACCTATGCGTTGAATCTAATCGACACACCCGGCCATGTGGACTTCAACTACGAGGTATCCCGGTCTCTTGCCGCCTGCGAGGGCGCGCTGCTGGTGGTGGACTCCACTCAGGGCGTTGAAGCCCAGACGCTGGCCAACACCTATTTGGCCATGGAGCACGAGCTGGAGATCCTGCCCGTGTTCAATAAGATCGACCTGCCTGCCGCTGACCCGGAAAAGGCCAAGCAGGAGGTAGAGGACATCATCGGTCTGCCGGCGCTGGATGCCCCGGAGATCTCCGCCAAGCTGGGCGTGAATATCGAGGCCGTGCTGGAGGATGTGGTGCACAATGTCCCCTCCCCTACCGGCGATCCTAATGCACCGCTGCAGGCACTGGTGTTCGACAGCCAGTATGACCCCTATGTGGGCGTGGTGGTGCTCTTCCGGATTAAGCAGGGTACGCTGCGCCGCGGGCAGACGGTGCGCATGATGGCCACCGGCGCCCAGTATACGGTGCTGGAGTGCGGCTACCTCAAGCCCTTGGGCAACGAGCCCACCGATGTGCTGCAGGCCGGCGAGGTAGGCTACTTCACCGCCTCGATCAAGAATGTGCGGGATACCCGTGTGGGCGATACCATTACCGATGCAGCCGCCCCGGCGGCTGAGCCGCTGCCCGGCTATCGCGGCGCCCAGTCCATGGTCTACTGCGGTATCTATACGGAGGACGGCTCCAAGTATCCCGATCTGCGGGATGCACTGGAGAAGCTGCAGCTCAACGACGCCTCCCTCACCTTCGAGCCGGAATCCTCTGCGGCGCTGGGCTTTGGCTTCCGCTGCGGCTTTTTGGGAATGCTCCACATGGAGATCATTCAGGAGCGTCTGGAGCGTGAGTTCAATCTGGATCTGGTCACCACCCTGCCCTCCGTTATCTACCATGTCTATAAGAGTGACGGCACCATGGTGAAGGTGGATAATCCCCACAATTACCCCGATCCCGGCTCCATCGAGCACGCCGAGGAACCCTATGTGAAGGTGTCCATCATCTCCCCCAATGAGTATGTGGGCAATATCATGCCCATGTGCCAGGAGCGCCGGGGTGAATTCAAGGATATGCAGTATCTGGATACCCATCTGGTGGAGCTGCATTATCAGATGCCCCTCAACGAGATCATCTACGACTTTTTCGATACGCTCAAGGCCAATACTAAGGGCTATGCCTCCTTGGACTATGAGCTCTCCGGCTATCACACCAGCGACCTTGTAAAGGTGGATCTGCTGCTCAACGGTGATGGTGTGGATGCTTTGAGCTTCATCGCCCACCGGGATAAGGCGTATCCCCGTGCCCGCCGCCTGTGCGAGAAGCTGAAGGATAATATTCCCCGCCAGCTCTTCGAGGTGCCCATCCAGGCCGCCATCGGCGGACGGATCATCGCCCGCGAGACGGTGAAGGCCATGCGTAAGGACGTGCTGGCCAAGTGCTACGGCGGCGATATTTCCCGAAAGAAGAAGCTGCTGGAAAAGCAGAAAGAGGGCAAAAAGAAGATGCGCAATCTCGGTACGGTGCAGGTGCCCACCGAGGCCTTCATGGCTGTCCTCAAGCTGGACAGCGATTGATACGATTTATCTGTGTGAAAAAGAGCACCCGACCGGGTGCTCTTTTTTCACTGTAATGTGCAGAATTATGTAAATCACTGCCGCCGATCCAACGCCGCAAACCATTGCCCAATGTCCTGCCGATAATAAATATACGTTTCTTGTTGACAATACTGTATATTTATGCTACTATGATGAAAAATGATACATCACCTTCCTCACCACCGGGTGGGGGCAAAAAGGGCGTCCAAAACCTTGCCGTAGGTACGGCATACCGCAAAGGTATGTTATAAGGCAGGGCTTTGGATGCCTTTTTTCTTTTAGGTGATGGTGTATAGGAGGCGTATTTTTATGTATATTAAACCCTTTGCGGTGGAGGAATGGATGAATGAGTACGAGGTGGGTGCCAAGTACAACATCGCCGAGACCTGCGTGGACTCCGTCAGCGTGGATGAGCTGTTCGATCTTGTGGGCGAGGACAAGAACGCCTTTTTGCAGGAGTTCTGCGCCCGCCGTCTGACCTATGGCGATATTGCCGGTGCGCCGGCCTTTAAAGAGGGCGTGGCGGGACTTTACCACACCATAAAGCCGGAGGAGATCGTCACTACCCACGGTGCTTCCGGTGCCAGCCACCATGTGTTTTACTCCCTCGTCTCCCCCGGCGACCGCATTGTGAGCATCATGCCCACCTATCAGCAGCTCTACTCCATCCCCGAGGCCTACGGCGCCGAGGTGGCCATGCTGCATCTCAAGCAGGAGAACGACTACCTGCCCGACATGGACGAGCTCCGCACACTGGTGACGCCGGAGACGAAGATGATCTGCATCAATAACCCCAACAATCCCACCGGCGCATTGATGAGCCGGGAGCAGCTGTTGGAAATTGTGGAGATTGCCCGCAGCGTGGACGCTTACGTCCTCTGCGACGAGGTGTATCGCCACTTGACCCAGAACGACGAGTGGAGCGAGTCCGTGGCGGATCTCTACGAAAAGGGTATTTCCCTTGGCAGTATGTCCAAGGTGTTCTCTCTGGCGGGTCTGCGCCTTGGCTGGGTGGCAACCCACGACAAGGCGGCTCTTGCCTCCATGGCTTCCCACCGGGACTATAACCACATCAGCTGCGGCCTCTTCGATGAGGCGCTGGCAGCCGTGGCGCTGCGCCATCGGGATACGCTGCTGGCGCGGAACCGGGAGATCATCCGTGGCAATCTGGAGATCTTGGATGCGTGGGTGGCCTCGGAGCCCCACGTCCACTATACGAAGCCGCAGGCCGGCACCACGGCACTGGTGTATTACGATTTCGATGTGCCCTCCCGTCAGCTGTGCCACAATATGTACCACGCCACCGGCGCGTTTACTGTCCCCGGTGATTGCTTTGAACAGGAACATTGTATGCGCCTCGGCTATGCCTGCGACCGCCCCACACTGCGGGCGGGACTGGCAGCCGTCAGTGAATATTTCAAAACGTTGGAGGAGGAAAAGTAAGTATGGGAACGATTCGTGTGATCAGCGGCGCTGATGTTAAAAAACTCTTTACCCTGCCCATGGCCATTGGAGCCGTGGAAAAGGCATACCTTCAAAAGCACACCGGCGAGGGCAGCGTGTGGCCCATGGTGTTCCATGAGTTCGATCCCGGCCACGCGGATCTGGATATCAAGTCCGGCAATCTGGATGCTGAGGGGATTTTCGGCTTGAAGCTGGTGTCCTGGTTCGGTGCCAATCCGGAAAAGAAGCTGCCCGCCCTCTACGGTACCAGCTTGATCTGTGATCTGGCCACCGGCGCGCCCAAGGCAGTGCTCAACGCCGGCCCTGTCACTGATCTGCGTACCGGCGCTGCCGGTGCCATCGGTGCCAAGTATCTGGCTCGCCCCGACAGCAAAAACCTCCTCATGGTGGGCTGCGGCGAGTTGAGCGCCTATCTGGTGGCCGCCACGCTGCTGGCGCTGCCGGGGCTGACGCAGGTGACAGTGGTGAATCCCAATCACCCCGCCAAGGCAGCGGAGAAGCTGGCCGCTTTGGAAGAGAAGGTCAAGGCGCTGCTCCACGATGCCCATGTGGAAACGGCGGCCACCTTCGCTGCCACAGAGGACGTGGAAACGGCAGTAGGTGCGGCGGATGTGATTCTCACCGCGACCCCCTCCCGCGCCCCGATGATCCAGAGCGCCTGGGTCAAGCCCGGTACCCACATCAGCTGTGTGGGCGCGGATATGTCCGGTAAACAGGAGATCGATCCCCAGATCTTGACAAAAGCCCGCGTCTTTGGCGATGATGAAGGCCAGTGTCTCAGCGTTGGCGAGTGCCAGCTGGGCCACGAGGCGGGACTTCTGGAGAAGCTGACCGGCGAGATCGGAGCCGTCATCGCCGGGGAGCTGCCCGGCCGCACCAGTGCCGAGGACATCACTGTTTTTGACTCCACCGGCATTGCCCTGCAGGATCTGGGCAGCGCCGCCGTGATCCTCAAAAGCGCCGAAGCACAGAGTGCCGGACAGGTCGTAGAACTCTAAAATTCCACCATATCCGAAATGCGGCAGCAGCCCTGCGGGGCTGCTGTCGTTTTGCACTTGCGAAAGTTGGAGAAAAGTGGTGGAACTCGGCGGTTTTACCACTTGATTTTCCCCCATGTCCGCGATAAGATGAGGATGTTGTGTTATGACCGTATATATGGTCAAAGGGAAAGTCGGAGGAAGAAAAACGTGAGAAAAGAGAATGATCTGGGCAGGGACGAGATTTCCCGCCTTGTTTTCAGAATAGCCATTCCCAGTATGCTGGCCCAGTTTGTCAGTGTGCTCTATAGTATTGTGGATCGCATTTTTGTGGGGAACATCGCCGTCTACGGCGACCTGTCGCTGGCAGGTGTGGGCGTGTGCGGCCCCATTGTCACCATGATCGGCGCTTTTTCCTGCCTGATCGGCATCGGCGGTGCGCCGCTTTTGGGCATCGCCATGGGCGAGGGAAACCGTGATCGGGCGGAGAAGATCTTGGCCAACTGCTTTTTGATGCTCTGCACGTTGGCACTGGTGGTGACGGCTGTTTCGCTGGCGCTGCGGGAACCTATGCTGCGGCTCTTCGGTGCCAGTGATGTGACCTATCCCTATGCCGAGGCGTACTTCACCATCTATGTCAGCGGTACCCTTTTTGCCCTGCTGTCCACAGGTATGTATCAGTTCGTCGTTGCGCAGGGCTACGCTAAGGTGGGTATGTGCTCGGTGGTGCTGGGTGCGGTGATGAATATCATCCTGGACCCCATCTTCATCTTTGCGCTGGATCTGGGCGTCCGCGGCGCGGCGGTGGCCACCGTGATCAGCCAGATCGCCAGCGCCGCCTTTGTGCTGGTGTTCCTTTTCAAGAAGGCCAATATCACCGTCACCTTTGGCGGCTATCGCTGGCGCTTGATGGTGCAGGTAATGAAAATGGGCTTTACGCCGTTTGCCATCATCTCCATGGACAACGTGATGATCATTGCCATGAATGCCCTTCTCCAGCGCTACGGCGGCGCACAGGGTGATTTGCTCATCACCGTCAATACCATTGTCCAGAGTTTTATGCTGGTGATGACCATGCCGCTGGGCGGCATCAGCGGCGGAACCCAGTGTATCTTGAGCTACAACTACGGTGCCGGTGCTGCCGAGCGTGTGAAGCGCGCACAAAAGTATATTCTTTGTCTTTGCATGGCGTATACGGGGCTGCTGTTTGTACTGGCCCGTGTGGCGGGCGGCTTGTTCGTTTCTCTCTTTACCTCCGATGCGGAGATTGCGGCGCAGGCGTGCCGTGCCATCCGTATCTACACCATTACGGCAATCCCGCTGGGTGCGCAGTACGCCATCGTGGATGGCTTCACCGGGATGGGACAGGTGCAGCTGTCGCTGCCGCTGTCCTTCTGGCGCAAGGGCGTGTATTTTGTGGCGCTGTTCCTGCTGCCAGTGCTGCTGGATGCTTCCATGATCTTCTACGCCCAGCCGATTTCGGATGTGCTGGCCATTCTGGTGTCTACGCCGGTCTTTTTGGTGTGCAACAAAAAAGTCCTGCGCAAGCGTGTCTTACAAATGCAGCATAGATAGAAAAAAGACCGCCTGTAAGGCGGCCTTTTTTATGGCAGCAGCCAGAGGATCACACCATAGATCACGCTGGCAGCGGTGCCAAAGACCAGCACAGGCCCCGCGATGAAGAACATCCGGGCAGCCATGCCGGTGACAATGCCCTCGGCATGAAAGTCGATGGCGGGAGAGACAACGGCGTTGGCAAAGCCGGTAATCGGCACCAGTGTACCGGCGCCGCCGTAGCGTGCAATCTTGTTGTAGAGGTTCAGTCCTGTCAGCAGCGCCGAGAGAAAGACCAGCGTGCAGGAGGTGGCAGTGGCGGCATCCTGCTGGGCAAGTCCCGCGGCGAGATAGCCGTTGGAGATGGCCTGTCCCAGTGTGCAGATGGCCCCGCCGATCAAGAAGGCCAGCAGCGTATTTTTCACGATGGGAGATTTCTTCTGCTTTTGCGCCACATAGTCCTGATATGCTTGAGGCGTCATGTCCAAGGCAGCTCACATCCTTTCTATGGACAGTGTGTCCCAATGGTGGGAAAAGATACATCCGCCTTGTCAAAACACGAAAAAAAGGCTATACTACAGACAAGAAAAAGGAAAGGCAGGTGGAGAACTATGGCAGATATGATCCATCCCTTCGGGCGAAAGGCTCGCTCTCTGGCGGTGATCGACGAGGTGTCCTGCATCGGCTGTGGCTACTGCGCCATGTTTTGTCTGATGGAGTGCATCTTTCAGCGCCCGGATGGCTATTATGAGGTGGACCAGGAGCACTGCGTGGGCTGCCGGTCCTGTAAAGTCAACTGTCCCTATGAGGCTGTGACCATCCTGCCCCCGAAACGGGAGACGGAGGGTCAATGAAAAAGCAGGAACGCCCCACACTGGGGCTTTATATCCATGTCCCCTTTTGCCGGGCCAAGTGTGCCTATTGCGATTTTTATTCGCTGGCCCACAGCGAGGCAAAGATGGATGAATATGTGTCAGCACTGTGTAATCACTTGATGGAGGTGGCACCGGTAGCCAGTGGACATACGGTGGACACGGTGTATTTCGGCGGCGGCACGCCCAGCTATCTGGGCAGTAAGCGGATTATCCGTCTGCTGCAGACGGTGAAAAAGCACTATCACCTGGCCAAGGATGCGGAGATCACCATGGAGGCCAATCCCGACAGCGCGGCGGATGTGTCGGCGCTGCGTGCGCTGCGCCGTGCCGGTGTGAACCGCATTTCGCTGGGCGTCCAGTCCTCCGATGATGCGATGCTGCGCGAGATCGGACGCATCCACACATGGCAGCAGGTGACGGAATCCGTGGAGGCCATTCGCAAGGCGAAGATCGACAACATCAGCCTCGATCTCATCTACGGCCTGCCGGATCAGACCATGGAGCAGTGGGAAAAGACACTCAGCGACGCCATGTCGCTGCACCCCCGGCATATCTCCTGTTACGGCTTGAAGCTGGAAGAGGGCACACCGCTGTGGCAGCGCCGCGCGGAGCTGACGCTGCCGGACGACGATCTGCAGGCGGATATGTATCTCTACACGGTGGAATTTTTGCGCCAGATGGGATACGAGCAGTATGAAATTTCCAACTTTGCCCAGCCGGGCATGGAGTCGCGCCACAATCTGAAATACTGGCAGATGGGCGAATATGCCGGCTTCGGCCCCGGCGCTCATTCGGATTTCGGCGGCGTGCGCTACGCCTATGTGCGGGATCTGGATCGCTATCTCCGGGGTGAACTGATTCTCTCCGAGTCGGAGACCATTGCGCCGCAGGAGCGCGCGCAGGAGTATCTGATGCTGGGTCTGCGGACAGCGGCGGGCATTGATCGGCGCACCTTTGAGAATCGCTATCGCCGCCGCTTTGACGCATTGGAGCGGCTTTTGGAGTTGGATGAGGCCCACGGCCTCTGCCGGCGCACCGAGGGCGGCTGGCGTCTGACGCCCCAGGGCTTTCTGGTCTCCAACCAGATCATCGGCCAGCTGGAGGATGCGCTGATCGAGGAGGAGCAACGCCGCCGCGCAAGAACGGAGAGCGGCAACTATCAAGTGGAGTTCTGACCGTAAGAAATAAAGAAGGCGAACGCTTACCAGCGTTCGCCTTCTTTTTGCTTTTTAAGTGAATCAACCGTCGGTGCGTTCGCGCCACTCCTTCTCCTGATCCAGAGCATAGCGAAGCTTCTTGTTCTCCTCCACCAGCGTGTCGTAGTGGGTGCCCTGTACATAGTACTTCACGAAGGTAAAGGTGGCCTCGTCGAACTCCTCCTTGTCGTAGGTCGGCAGCAGAGAACCGCCCTTGCGGCGCAGGCCCTGTACGTTGATGACTACCAGACGACGGCGCTCCTCAGACAGCTGGAACAGCTTCAGCGATTCGGGAATTTCCAGACCTAAGTCGCAGACCTCGTTCACGCGCTCCAACAGTGCCCGCTGCTCCGGCTTGGCGGAGACGATCACACCGTATTCGGCGAACAAACGCTTCAGATAGTCGGCAGAAACCTCTTCGCGGGTAATGGTACCCTTGCCGATACCGTTGAGCATGGTGTTGGACAAATTCAAACTCACATAGACCTCGTGGCCCGTCTTAGGATAGCTCATGAAAATCCTCCTTAAAAAGTTTTCCTTCTTTTTTGTTGCTCACAAGTTGAGCTTTTTTCCAATTCCAAGATAGCACAGGGCAAGGGGGAATTCAATAGAAACTTGTACTAAGTACAAGTTTGGAAACGTTACCGGAGAAACTTTGGAAGCCCCTACGAAAGGCAGGAGGGATTTTCACGGAAATGCCAAAAGGAATGATGGGTTGTACCAGTACAACCCATCAAGTGTAAAAATCAGAGTCCAGTGAGGTCAAAAGGCGGCGTATATTCCTCCTTTGCCGAGGAGGAATCCTGCAAAAAACCGTCCAAAATGCCGCATTGACGCATATATTCGGTGGCAGCACGATATTCGCCGTTGCGTACGCGGCGGGCGAGAAAGCCCTTTGCGCCCGGTTGGGGCGTATATTGGCTCATGAGCGAGAAGAGCACCTGTCCGGCCGGGAAGGTGCGGGCCACCCAGTCGATGCACTGCTTGGTGTTCTCCAATTTGCCGGGCAGCATCAAATGACGGATGATGACGCCCCGCTTTAATAGACCGTCCTCAATGACGGGTGGACCCACCTGCCGGAACATCTCAGTGATGGCGGCGGTGGCCACCGGAAAATAGTCCTCCGCGTCGGAGAGATCCCGCCCCAGCTCCGGCAGAGCATACTTCAAATCGGGGAGATAGATCTGCACCTTGCCTTTCAGAGAGCGCAGCGTTTCTACCCGCTCATAGCCGCCGCAGTTCCACACCACCGGCACACTTAGCGGCTCTTCCAGCGCCTCTAAAATCTGGGGCGTAAAGTGGTCGGGGGTCACGAGATTGATGTTGTGGGCGCCCTGTGCGATCAATTCCTCGAAAATAGCGCGCAGACGGGCGACAGTCACCGGCTTTCCGAAGTTCTCGGCGGAGATTTCATGGTTTTGGCAAAAGACACATCGCAGCGTGCAGCCGGAGAAGAACACGGCGCCGCTGCCCCGTGTGCCGCTGATGACCGGCTCCTCCCAGTGGTGGAGCGCCGCCCGGGCGATGTGAACCGTGGCAGGCATCCCGCAAAAGCCACCGCCCTCCTCGGCGGTGCGTACGGCGTTGCAGCGCCGTGGACATAGCTGACAGATCATCGCTTGTGAATATCGAAGTCGGGACCCAGGTCGCCCTGCATCCAGTGCTTGCGGCAAAGGCCGATATAGCGGTCATTAGCGCCCAGCTCCACCTGTGCGCCCTCCTTCACCACCTTGCCGTTGGCGTCGAAGCGGGCGTTGAATGCCGCCTTCTTGCCGCACCAACAGATGGTCTTGACCTCCTCCAGCTTGTCCGCCAATACCAGCAGATGGTAGCTGCCGGGGAACAGCTCGCCCCGGAAGTCGGCCCGCAGGCCGTAGCACATCACAGGGATGTCGCAATCGTCTACCAGATGCACCAGATAGTACACCTCTTCCTTGGTGAGGAATTGGGCCTCGTCCACAATGATGCAGGCGTACTGCTCCAACTCCTGCTCGGACATGGCCTGCATCTCATCGAAATAGACGCAGGGGTGCTGCAGACCGATGCGGGAGTAGACCATGTGGTCGCCGTCCCGCACATCAATGCGGGGTTTTACCAACAGTGTTTTTTGTCCCCGTTCCTCGTAATTAAAGCGTGCCATCAGGGCGTTGGCGCTTTTGCTGGAGCCCATGGCTCCGTATTTGAAATAGAGCTGTGCCATTATCCGTTGTCCTTTCCCTCGGGCAATTCCCGTGTCAATTTGATAAATGCGGAGGGGACGGCCCGCCGCTTGCGTTCCTCTTTATCGGCCCAGAGCCATTCCGGCTGTCCGTCGCCGCTGACTTCCACCACATAGCACGTCATCTCCCAGCGGATGTGGCTGAAAAGATGGCGGGCCGACAGGCGCTTGCGCCAGCGATGAGGCGTCACGCCCCAGGCGGCCAGCTGCGCCGCAGCCGCTTCCTCTTCCAGCTGTCCCTCCACATGGGGATACTCCCAGAGATTGGCCAGAAGTCCGTGATCCGGCCGCTGCCGCAGTGCGGCGCAGCCCTCTTTCAGCAGGAGAAAGACAGTCTTTTCCTCCACCCTGCGTTTCGTTTTGCTGATGCGTACCGGAAGCTCCCGCTGCCGTCCCTGTTGGTAAGCGGTGCAAAATTCCCTGGCGGGACACTGCTCACACAGCGGCTCGCCGCCGGGGAGACAGATGGCCGAGCCCAGATCCATCAGCGCCTGATTGAAAGCGCCGGGACGCTGGGCGGGCATGACGGCATCCATATACTGCCGACATTGCTTCCGGGTCTTATCCTCTAAAATATTGTCCTCACTGCCGATGATACGGCTGACGACCCGCAGCACATTGCCGTCCACCGCCGGGACTTTCTGCCCAAAGGCGATGGAGAGAATGGCTCCGGCGGTGTAGGCGCCGATGCCGGGCAGCGCCAGCACCTCGTCATAGGTCTGGGGAAAGATGCCGCCATGGCGTTCCATAATGACCTGTGCCGCCTTTTGGAGATTGCGGGCGCGGCTGTAGTAGCCGAGTCCCTCCCACAGCTTCAAAAGCTGCTCCGTGTCCCCCTCGGCCAAGGCCTGCACCGTGGGGAAGGTTTCCATAAAACGGGCAAAGTAGGGCAAAACCGCAGCCACACGGGTCTGCTGGAGCATGATCTCCGACACCCATGTGCGGTAGGGGCTGACCTCCTCCCGCCACGGCAGGTGGCGGCGGTGCTCATCGTACCACGCAAGAAGCGGCGCAGGCAACCGGGAAAGAAGTGTCAAAGCATCACTCATAGGGTTCCTCCTCCGCCTTTGCTGAAGCGCCGTGCATAGCCGCAGCGGCGGCACAGCTCCTCCGATGGCTGGCGGCGGGAAAAGCCGTCCAGCATGGCCTGCGCCCGGGGCGAGGCCACAATGTCGGGGAGCGTCTCATGAAATAGATTGCCTAAGGGAATCTGCCCCTCGCCGTCAAGGCAGCAGGGCACCACCGTGCCGTCGCAGAGGACGGCAATCTGCTGGCGCAATCCGTGGCAGAATTCCACGCCGCCGGCGGGAGCGTTCATGTCCGGCCAGTCGAACTTGGCGGCATTTTCCAGATAGAGGTGGTCGCCGAGCCGGAGATTTCCCTTGTTGTCCGTGGTAAGGGCGGCAATGTCTACCTCCAGCTCCTGCCCCAGTAAGGCGAGGATCTCCCCGTTTTTCTCCTCCAAGCCGCCCTCGTTCCAGAGCCGCAGGGCGCAGATGACGCCCTCACGGGATAGCAGGCGGCAGGCAGCGGCGCAGCTGCGGATATAGTCCTCCAAATCTCCGGCAGCGCCGTTGCCCTCAAAGCTGTGGAGGGAGACGCTGAGTTTGTGGAGGGCAGGAGCCTCCCGGAGGAGGGGCAGCTGGCGCGGCAGTAATGTGCCGTTGGTAGTGATGCAGACGCGGAAACCGCCGGCATGGGCGATCTCCAAAATCTCCCGGAGCTGCGGGTGCAGCAGCGGCTCTCCCAGCACATGGAGATAGAGATAGCGGGTGTGGCCCTGCAAACGCCGGGTCAGTGCCGCAAATTCATCAGTTGACATAAAACGGTGAGGGCGCTGCGTTCCGGGGCAAAAACTGCACGCAAGATTGCACACGTTGGTGATCTCCACATAAACTCTTTTGAACACAGTGACACTCCCCTTTCATATACTGCAAGCCATTGTATCATATTCCTGCCCCTTTGGGAAGAAAAAAGCACCTGCGGTTTCCACAGGCGCAGTAAAGCGCCCCATCTGCAGGAGATGGGGCGCTATGTAAGGCGATATACTTACAGGTAGTTGCGCATGATGTCGGTGGCAATATCCTCGTCAGCGCTCACAGTAACGGTGAACTTCACGGAGTTCTTCTCGCTGAAGTTGTCCAGCCATGCCAGGAACTTATCGGTAGCGTTCAGATCGTTGTTGCGTGTGACCTTCCACAGATTGTCCACATAGACATGAGAAATATCATAGTTACCGGCATACAGGCCGCTCACAAAGCCGCGCAGGCTCTCGAAAGAATCCAGATCGTATTCGCTGGCATTCACAAGGCGGGCGTTGTAGCTGACATCATAGGTCATGTCTGCGCTGGGCTCAATGCACACGACACTGCCCTTCTCGGCCTCTACGCTGGCGTGTACCAGTTCGATGAGCTGCTTGGTCTTACCTGCACCTGCGGCACCCATAATCAGTCTAACCATCAGAAATCACTCCTTTGAAATGTATGGTAACCAGTGGTCCTATACTTGTAAATAACATACCACATCGTTAGTAAAATAGCAATGAGAAAATATGCTCTATTTTTTTGGTGAAAAAAGAGATTGACTATTTCTTTACTGCAGCTTGGACAGGAGCTCTGCACGCAGGTCCTCGTAGCCGGGCTTGCCCAGCAGGGCGAACATATTCTTCTTGTAGGCCTCAACGCCGGGCTGATCGAAGGGATTCACGTCCAGCAGATAGCCGCTCATGCCGCAGGCGTACTCGAAGAAGTAGATGAGCTGACCGAGCTGTGCGGCGTCACACTTGTCGCACTGGACAATGATGTTGGGAACGCCGCCCTCCACATGGGCCAGAAGCGTGCCGTCCATGGCCTGCTGGCGGATGAAGTCCATATCCTTGCCTGCCAGGAAGTTCAGACCGTCGCCGTTATTCTCCTCCATGGGAACCACGTTCTTGGTGGCAGAAGCACCCAGACGCACCACCGTCTCAAAGAGATGGCGTTCACCCTGCTGGATGTACTGACCCATAGAGTGGAGGTCGGCGGTAAATTCCACGCTGGCAGGGAACAGACCCTTGTTCTCTTTGCCCTCGCTCTCGCCGTAGAGCTGCTTCCACCACTCGCACATAAAGCGGAAGTTGGGCTCGTAGGCGGCCAGAATCTCGATCTTCTTACCGGCACAGTACAGAGCGTACCGGGCGGCAGCATACTGCCATGCGGGGTTGGCGGCCAGCTCCGGCTGGGCGCAGCTCTCCATCATGGACTGAGCACCGGCCATGAGTGCGTCAATATCCACACCGGCTACGGCGATGGGCAGCAGACCCACGGCAGTGAGCACGCTGTAGCGTCCGCCCACGTCATCGGGAACCACGAAGGTCTCGTATCCGGCGGCATCGGCCTGGGTCTTCAGAGCGCCCCGGGCGCGGTCCGTGGTGGCGTAGATGCGGCGAGCGGCCTCCTCACGGCCGTACTTCTCCTCCAGAAGGCGGCGGAAGAAGCGGAAAGCCACGGCAGGCTCGGTGGTGGTGCCGGACTTGGAGATCACGTTGATGGAGAAATCCTTGCCATCCAGCAGCTCCACGATCTCGCTGAGCTGATCGGAGGAGAGGCCGTTGCCGGCGAAATAGATGTTGGGGGTGGACTTCTTTTTCAGATTATAGTTGGCAGAGCACAGGCATTCAATGACGCCGCGGGCGCCCAGATAGGAACCGCCGATGCCAATCACCACCAAGGCTTCGCTGTCACTCTGGATCTTCTTGGCGGCGGCCTTGATGCGGGCAAACTCCTCCTTGTCGTAGTCGGCGGGCAGACGTACCCAACCGGTAAAATCGCTGCCTGCGCCGTCGTGGTTCTGCAGATGGTTGTGGGCGGTGTGCAGCTGCTGCGCCAGATTCGCCTCGTAGTTCTCCGGGACGAAGGAGCGCATATTGGACAGGTTCACCTGAATCATGGTAATTCCTCCTAAAGTTGTATCAAATGATTGGATAGTTCCATTTTACAACGGCGGAGGATAAAACACAAGAGAAACCGGGAGAAGACCCGTTCCGGGCAGCGTTATCCGCAGAAAAAAGCGGCCCGGAGCAGACGCACCAGCATTTCGCTCCAGCGCAGCTCCGCCACCGATTCGGCGGCAAGAATGGGGATCTCCAGTACCGTCTCCTCGCCGCTGCGGACGGTGAGGGAGCCGACGGTCTGCCCTGCTGTCACCGGCGCGGCGACGGAGGATGGCAGCGTTACCTCCTGCGTCAGATTGGCGATCTCTCCCTTGGGCAGCAGGACGGTGCGCCCCTCATCCGGCAGCCGCAGCGCCACCGTGTCCACAGTGCCTAACTCTACGGGCAGCGGCTCGAAAGGAGTTTCGGCATCGACCCGGTGCAGGGCGTAGGTGGAAAAGCCGTAGTTCAACAGAGTTTTTGCATCCTCAAAGCGCTGCTGGGAGGTGCTGCCCTTTAAAATGACGGCAATCAGCTCCATGCCGTCCCGTTCCGCCGTGGCGCTGATACAGAACCCGGCGCTGCTGGTGCTGCCGGTCTTGAGGCCTGTGGCACCGTCATAGAAGCGGATGAGCTTGTTGGTGTTGGACAGCTGGAATTCGCCGCCGCGCAGGGAGTCCATCCAGATGGTGGTGAAGCGGCGGATGTCCGGGTGGTGCAAAATCAGCTCCCGGCTCATGATCGCGATGTCCCACGCGCTGCTCACATGCCCCTCGGCGGGCAGGCCGGTGCAGTTGACAAAGTGGGTGTCGTTCATGCCCAGCTCCTTGGCGCGGTTGTTCATCTCCGCCACAAACAGTTCCGTCACGCCGGAGACGTGCTCTCCCAGCGCCACGGCGGCATCGTTGCCGGAGGCCACGCACACCGCCTTGAGCAGCTCCTCCACGGTGATCTGTTCCCCTTCTGCCAGATATACGTTGCTGCCGCCCATGGATGCGGCGTAGGCGCTGACGGTCACCACATCGTCGTAGTGGATGGCGCCTCGCTCGATGGCCTCCATGGTGAGGAGCAGCGTCATGACCTTGGTGACGCTGGCAGGCTCCAGCGGCTCGTGCTCATTTTTGGTGAAGAGCACCTCGCCTGTCTCCTTTTCCATCAACAGCGCCGCCTGTGCCTCCACGTCCAAGTCCACTGCCTGCGCCGTACAGGGCAGAAGCAGGGCAAAAATCAGCAAAAAGAATAGCCCTCGTCTCATAGGAATGTCCCTCCATGTCGTTTTTTCTACTCTATGACGCGGTGGGGCAATCCATGACAAGGGCCGGGCGGGATATTTTCTGGTTGCAAAGGCGGGGGGAGTCTGTTATAATAATACGGTACTTGTACGCAGGGTTGGTATATCGGTATTACATCGGCTTCCCAAGCCGTTGAGGCGGGTTCGACTCCCGTACCCTGCTCCATAAAAAGGGAAGAAGATGCGCTGCATCCTCTTCCCTTTTTGTTTATTGATTTTCTGCGGGTGTGACGTCCTTGCGATAGCGGAACATGGCGACAAGGGAGGTAATGAGCAGAGCCGCCTCGGCAAAGAAGGTGGCGGCGCCGACAATAGCGGTGTAGATCGACCAGATGGAGGATATGCCCAGCAGGAACCAGCGGGCGCGATGTTCGTCCCGGACGGAGACAAAGGCCATATTCAAAACGGCACCCAGAATGGGCAGCAGCTCCAGTGCGTTCTTCCATGTGAAGGCCCACACGAAGGTGGGGGCGGTGAAATACCCGAAGAAGCCCAGTCCCATATACAGGCAGAAGAAAAGAGAGAGCTCCCACTTGGGCGTTTCGGTGCCGTGGAGGGTGCGGATAAGGGTGACAAGGGGCTGCACGGCGCCCACAAAGCACAAAAATGCGGCAGAACCCACCTCGCCGATGAGAACGAAATTCAGAAGCATGAAGATGTTGGTGGCGATGTTGACGGCCAGCATCTGCCATTTCCTCTTAAAAAGCGGTGTGAGCACGCACAAAACGGTTGCCATAATACCGCAGAATTGTCCGATGTAATATGCCATAAGAAGCCCTCCAATGATGTTTGACAGTTTCCTATTATAGCGGTGAAAATACCGCATTGCAAGTAAAAGCAGCGATTAAGAAGAAAAGGAGCAACGCCATGAAGCCCACTGTATTATTGTTCGGTATATCCCCTGCCAAGAGAAACGCCATCGGCGTAATCTGCCATAAGCTGAATCTGCGGATGGTGGAAGTCCCGCCCCAGCGCTGGGGCTGCACCATGGAAACGCTGTTCACCGGCACGGAGGGGGAGTGCCCTGCGAAAGAGCCTTTTGATGAGGAGATGCTGGTGATGGATCTGCCCGGTGCGGTGATGGATTTCTTTCTGCAGGGTCTCCGCCGCCAGAAGGTGGCGGTGGATTTGAAGGCCGCCCGGACGCCCACTAACGACACATGGACAGCCGATGCCCTCTATCAGGAGCTGTGCCGGGAGCGTGAGGCTTTCCGGAACGGCACTGCAGCACCCCACCAATAAGCGCAAAAAAAGGATGCAAGCCATAGGCTTGCATCCTTTTTTTATTTTCCGGGAAATCACTGGCACAGCACCATATAGCTGCCGCCTTGGGACGGCACAGTGTAGTCGGTGAGCACGAGCCGGGCCGTGCGATCATAGTCGGCAGGCAGGGCCTTGTCGAGCCAGTAGTAGGCGGCACTCTCACGCGGCACATAGATCCGGTCGAAATTCTCCGTGAGCACCTGCGCACTCAAGCCGCTGGCGGAGAAAGCATAGTCTGTGTCGATGCTTGCAGGCAGCAGCACGCTCACGCGCAAAGAGGGCGCAGCCTTGTGGATCTCTGCAACCAGCTTGGCGATGGCAGCGCTCCGGTCGGTGTCGGCGGGGAGCGCAGTTGCGCTCAGATCGCCCTCAATGGGATAACGGAAATGCTCCAGCAAGAGCTCGTCAAAGCCCAGCTTCTCGCACTCCTTGGCCAGGGCGCACAGGTATTCCACCGTGCTGCTCTGGGCGGGGTCCAGCCAGGTGCGGCTGTAGTTGTCGTACCAGAGCTGGCCGCCGGGGTAGTGCATGGCGCTCTCCGGTCGTCCCAGTGCGAAAGCGTTGTCACACAGGGCAGAGATACGAGCCACGGTGTAGCAGTCGCTGTCCAGAATGGTTTTCAGATGGGTCAGCATGTCCGGATTGCCCTGCAGCACGCTCTCGGGCAGCGTAGTGAGACTGCTTTGATAGGCGATGGAGCCGTCAAAGCGCTTGACATTGACGACTACGGCGCTCTGGTTGGCCAGAAGCTCCTTGGGATCCGCGGTGAGAACACCGTAGGGCAGCTCCGTGGCGTGCAGTTCCTCCAGCGCCGAAGCGGGTTTCGTGGGATGGGGCTTGGCATCGGGATCCTCGTCATCCCGGTGAATATTGACCTCATCGGAGGAAAGGGGCGGTGCAGGCGTGTCCTTTTTGGTGAAGAAGGGCAGCTCTAAGTGCATACTGCCGTCATCCTCGTAGACAACATACTGCTGCGCCAGCAGATAGGCCACGGCGCCCAGAAGAATGAGCAGCAAGACTACCACAAGGGCAATTTTCTTGCCGTTTTTGCGTCCACTATAGCTGTTATATCCTTTGGTTGCCATAGACACTCCTTTCCAGAAGGGTTGACTCAGGGCTGAATGTTGTCCAGCAGATCCACGCGGCGCTGGTGACGTCCGCCCTCAAATTCGGTGTTCAAAAAGACCTCGACCATTCGCAGTGCCATGTTGGTGCCGGTGAGACCTGCGCCCATGGCCAGCACGTTGGCGTTGTTGTGGCGGCGAGTCATCTCAGCGCTCAGGGGATCGGTGCAGTGGGCGCAGCGAATACCCTTGACCTTGTTGGCGGCGATGGAAATACCGATGCCGGTGGTGCAGATGACGATGCCGTAATCGGCCTCGCCGGCGGCCACAGCACGGGCCACTTTTTCGCCGTAGATGGGATAGTCTACACTTTCGCGGCTGTAGCAGCCGAAGTCCTCAAAGTCAATATCGTGCTCCTCCAGCCAGACCAGTACGTCCTGCTTCAGAAGGTAGCCGCCGTGATCGCATCCAATGGCAATTTTCATGGTTGTTCTCCTCTCGTTTTCTCAAGTTCATGGCAAGGGACGGAAGATGGGCTTTCCCTGCTCGTAGGTGGTGAAATACTCCCATCCGCAGCGCCGCAGCAACGCCTGATTGGACTCTACCGCGATACCGATGTGCTCTGCCGTGTGGGCATCGCTGCCCAGTGTGATCAGCTCGCCGCCCAATTCCCGATACCGCCGCAGGATTGCCTCCTCCGGCAGAGGGAAATCGCCCCGGTTGGTGTTCAGCTCCAGACCGATTCCCCGGTCGATGAGCATACGCAGGATCTCCTCCACCTCGTCCATGTAGGGGGCGAAGCTCAAGTGCAGTCCGGTGTGCTGATAGATGTAGCGCAGAGGCAGGGTAAAGTGGCCCAGTACATGGAATTTTCCCCATGCGATGAGTTTTCGGGTCTGGGTTAGGTAGTCGCGCATGATGGCATCGTAGTAGTCCATGTCCCTCTTTCCGATGTAGTAGAGGTCCAGATATTGGAACTCCTCACCTGCAGTATGCACCGAACCGATGATAAAATCAAGAGGGGGTGCATTTTTTAGGAGTGTTTCTGCCCGATCAAAGGAGATGATGGCCTCCCCCAGCTCCGCGCCGTGGCGAATGGTGAGCCGATCGCCATAGAGGGAACGGGCCTCCTCCAGCTGTCGCAGAGATTCTGTCCAGTCGAAGGTGGTGCGGGGCTCGAATGTCTCCCAGTAGACGGTGTCCAGATGGTCTGTGATGCAGATTTCCTGTAATCCGCGCTCCAGCGCCGTCCGGGCCACCTCTGCCATAGTGAGTGTTCCGTCCGGCGAGCAGGTAGAGTGCAGATGGTAGTCAGCAAGATACATGGTCTCTCACCTCGATGCCGTTTAATCAGCGCTTGGATTTCTTAAAAAAGCTCTTGCGCTTTTCGTAGTTGTTTTCACCCAGAGAGTCGCTGAACTTCTTCAGCGCTTCCTTCTGCTGGTGGTTGAGGTTGCGGGGTGTCTCGATGGTGACGGTGACGAACTGATCGCCGCGTCCGCGTCCGTTGAGGACGGGAATGCCCTTGCCCTTGAGGCGGAATACGGTGCCGGTCTGGGTTCCCTCGGGGATGTCGTACTTCACCTTGCCGTCGATGGTGGGAATCTCCAGCTCGCCGCCTAAGACCGCCTGCGTAAAGGTAATGGGTGCCTCGCAGAATACGGCGGTTCCCTCACGGCGGAACAGCTCGTGGGGCTTGACCATCACGGTGATGAGAAGGTCGCCGCTGGGGCCGCCGTTCTTACCGGCGTGTCCCTGTCCCCGCAGGGAGATGGTCTGTCCGTTGTCAATACCGGCGGGAATGGACACCTTGACGGTGCGGCGCTTGCGTACGCGGCCGGAGCCGTGGCAATCCTCGCAGGGCTGGTGGATGATCTTGCCGGTGCCGTGGCACTTGGAGCAGGGGGAGGTGCTGGCGAACACGCCCATGGGTGTCTGGCGGCGCACCTGCACCGAGCCGGTACCGTGGCACTCCGGGCAGACTTCCGGCGTAGTGCCCTTCTTGCAGCCGTTGCCGCCGCAGGTGGGGCAGTTCTCAGAGCGATCCAGCGAAACTTCCTTCTCGCAGCCGAAAGCGGCCTCTGTGAAGGAAAGGGACACGCTCATGCGGATGCTCTCGCCCCGCTGGGGGCCGTTGCGGCGCTGCTGTCCACCGCCGCCAAAGCCGCCGCCGAAGAAGCTGCCGAAAATATCACCCAGATCGCCGAAATCGAAGCCGCCGCCGAAGCCGCCACCGCCGGCACCGGCGTAGTTGGGATCCACACCGGCAAAGCCGAACTGGTCATAGCGGGATCTCTTGTCGGGATCGGACAGCACCTCGTTGGCCTCGTTGATCTCTTTGAACTTTTCCTCGGCCTCTTTGTCGCCGGGGTTCATATCGGGATGGTAGTGGCGGGCCAGCTTTTTGTAGGCCCGCTTGATCTCGGCCTCGGATGCGTCCTTACTGACGCCCAAGACCTCATAATAATCGCGTTTTTGCTCAGCCATATTCGCTATCTCCTAAACATCACAAAGAGGGACAGGTACGCCTGCCCCCTTTTGTGAATATGCTTGCTTACTTGTTTTCGTCCTCGTCTACGACCTTGTAGTCGGCGTCGTAGTACTGACCGTCCTGTGCACCGGCACCGGCGTTGCCGGCCTGGGTGGGATCACCCTGGGGTGCCTGCTGATAGAGCTTCTCACTCATCTTGGCGAACAGCTGGCTCAGCTCATCGGTGGCGGCCTTGATGGCATCGCTGTCCTCGCCCTTCAGGGTTTCCTTCAGCTTGTCAATGGCGGCCTGGATGGGAGCCTTCTCGTCAGCGGGGATCTTGTCGCCCAGCTCGCTCAGAGCCTTCTCGCCCTGGTAGACCATCTGGTCGGCCTGGTTGCGGACTTCCACCTTTTCCTTGATCTTGGCGTCCTCGGCGGCATACTGCTCAGCCTCCTTGACGGCCTTCTCAATGTCCTCCTTGCTCATGTTGGTGGAGGAGGTGATGGTGATGTGCTGCTCCGTACCGGTGCCCAGATCCTTAGCGGACACGTTGACGATGCCGTTGGCGTCGATATCGAAAGTCACCTCAATCTGAGGCACACCGCGGCGGGCAGGAGCGATGCCGTCCAGATGGAAGCGGCCCAGGCTCTTGTTGGCGGCAGCCATCTCACGCTCACCCTGCAGCACGTTGACCTCAACGGAGGTCTGGTTGTCAGCGGCGGTGGAGAAGATCTGGCTCTTCTTAACAGGAATGGTGGTGTTGCGCTCGATCAGACGGGTGCACACGCCGCCCATGGTCTCAATACCCAGAGACAGGGGAGTCACGTCCAGCAGCAGCAGACCCTTCACATCGCCGGTCAGCACGCCGGCCTGCAGGGCAGCGCCCATAGCCACGCACTCATCGGGGTTGATGCCCTTGAAGGGCTCGTTGCCGGTGAAGGACTTCACAGCGTCCACAACGGCGGGGATACGGCTGGAGCCGCCCACCATCAGCACCTTGCTCAGGTCGCTGGGCTGCAGACCTGCATCGGACATAGCCTGACGGACGGGGCCCATGGTGGCGTCCACCAGATGACCGGTCAGCTCGTTGAACTTGGCGCGGGTCAGGGTGACATCCAGATGCTTGGGGCCGGTGGCGTCAGCGGTGATATAGGGCAGGTTGATGTTGGAGGTGGTCACGCCACTGAGCTCGATCTTAGCCTTCTCAGCGGCTTCCTTCAGACGCTGCATAGCGACCTTGTCGCCGCTCAGGTCAATGCCGTCGGTGCGCTTGAACTCGCTGACCAGATACTTGATGATGCACTGGTCGAAGTCATCGCCGCCCAGACGGTTGTTACCGGCAGTAGCCAGAACCTCGATGACGCCGTCGTCGATCTCCAGGATGGAGACATCGAAGGTACCGCCGCCCAGGTCGTAGACCATGATGCGCTGGGTCTGCTCCTTATCCACACCGTAAGCCAGAGCGGCTGCGGTGGGCTCGTTGATGATACGCTTGACCTCCAGACCGGCGATCTTACCGGCATCCTTGGTGGCCTGACGCTGTGCGTCGGTGAAGTAAGCGGGGACGGTGATAACGGCCTCGGTGACGGGAGTGCCCAGATAGGCCTCGGCGTCAGACTTCAGCTTCTGCAGGATCATAGCGCTGATTTCCTGAGGGGTGTAGGCCTTGCCGTCGATGTCGACGCGGTGGTCAGAACCCATCTCACGCTTGATGGAAGAAATGGTGCGGTCGGGGTTGGTGATAGCCTGACGCTTAGCCACCTGGCCGACCATACGCTCACCGGTCTTGGAGAAAGCCACCACGGAAGGGGTGGTGCGGTTACCCTCGGCGTTGGCGATAACGACAGCGTCGCCGCCTTCCATAACGGCTACGCAGGAGTTGGTTGTACCCAGATCAATACCGATCACTTTAGACATAATATTTGCCTCCTATTATAGAAAATGTTTTTTATTGATATGTGGATGGGGCAAAGCCCCGAGTTGACTTGGTTAGTTGGCCACCTTGACCATGGAGAAACGCAGGACCTTCTCGCCCATGATGAAGCCCTTCTGGAAGACTTCCACCACCATGTTCTCGCCCACGTTCTCATCGTCCACGTGCATCACAGCGTTGTGACGCTCGGGGTCAAAGGGCTGGTTCTCAGCGGGGATCTCCTCCACGCCCAGCTTGGCGAGGACATCCACAAGCTGCTTGCAGATGAGTTCCATGCCCTGACGGTGGGGATCTGCGGGATCAAACTGATCCAGACCACGCTGCAAATTATCATACACGTCCAGGAAAGGCTTGATGGTGTCGGCCTTGGCGTTGTCGTAGGTGGACTCCTTCTCCTTGGCGGTGCGCTTGCGGTAGTTATCGTACTCAGCGGCCAGACGGAGATATTTGTCGTTGCTCTCGCTGACGGTTTTGGCCAGCTGTTCCATCTGCTCCATCTGTTCCCGGGTCACGGTGAAGGTGTCACCCTTCTTCTTATCCTTCTTGGCGTTTTTCTTGGGCGCTTCCTTCTGGGCGTCCTCCGCCTTGGGCGGCTCTTCCCGGTTGACTTCCTCGCTCTGGGGAGCGGTGTTGACCTCTTCCTCCTGCGGCAAGTCTTTCTTTTCCATCTCACTCATTCTCTGTATCCTCCTTGGCGGGTAACTGGTGATTATTGCCGAACATACGGCTCAGGCTCTCGGCGAAGTAACTCAGCCGAGCGGCTACGGTGGCGTAATCCATTCTTGTGGGGCCGACCACGCCAACCAGTCCCCTCATATGATCTCCTATATCGTAGCTGGCGATCACAACGCTGCTGTCTTTCAGCGCGTCGTTCACATTTTCCGGCCCTATGAGGATCTGCATGGGGCTGTCCTCGGTGGGAACCGGCAGATTCTCTTTGCTGTCCACCATGAAGCTCATCAGATCCTGCGCCTTGTCCGGATCCCGGTACTCCGGGAATTTCAAAAACTGCGTGGCGCCGGTGGTGGCCACCGTCTGATGCATGGCCTGCTGGAGTAAGTCGCACGCGTAGTTGCATACTTGGTTTAAAAGCAGGAACCACTCGCCGCTGACTTGATCGGAGAGATTCATCAGCCGTTGGCTGATCTCCTCGGGGGCAATGCCGGTAAAATGGGTATTTAAAAGGTGGCTCATGTCCGACAGCGCTGCGGCATCTACCGGCAGCTGCGTGTGCAGAAGTTGGCTTTTCACCCGGCTGTCCGACAGCATCACCACAGAGATGACGCTCATCTCGTCCACAGCGATCAGCTCGAAGCGCTGCACGGTGGCATCCTGCTGTCCGCTGGTCATGGCGTAGGCCGGATAGCCCACAAACTGGGAAACCATCTGTCCGGCTTGGGAAACCACTTGATCCACTCCGGCCATCTTCTCGGAGAGAGAAGCGCTGATGTCGGCGGCCTCCTGCTCCGAGAGCGTCCGGCGCTCCATCAATTCGTTGACGTAGAGCCGATAGCCCTTCGGGGACGGGATGCGTCCGGCAGAGGTGTGTGGCTGTTCCAGATAGCCCATCGCTACCAGATCCGCCAGCTCATTGCGAACGGTGGCGGAACTGATCTTGCCCGGCATCTTCTCGACAATGGCCTTGGAGCCGATGGGCTCAGCAGTGGCGACGTAGCCATCTACCACGATCTTCAGTATTTGCTTTTTTCGATCCGTCAATTCCATATTGTCTCTCCATTTAGCACTCCTATTCCCTGAGTGCTAACCCAGTGTACCACCGTGGTGCTGTATTGTCAATAGGACAACGGTAAACGATTTATGAACAAAGGAAAAGAAGCAAAAAAAGCCGCTATCCCTAAGGATAGCGGCAAAAATTGGAGCGTGAAGCCGGGAGTTATTTTTCTTTAACAGGGGTGATGGTAAGCTCTGCCACGCTGTGGGCGTCATCCTGCGTGAGGATGGCTTTGCCGGTGGCAACCTTGGTGAGGGTCTTGTCCTCCTT